>JBBECS010000032.1:45958-78674 GCA_040881685.1 Acidimicrobiia bacterium
CGTGCGATGCTAGAGGGGCGGATGGGCACCGCAGATGCGGATGGGCACCGCAGATAGGGGTTGGGGCAAATGGGCGGCGACGACATCGAGATCGATCTGACCGCGGCCGATCGTGCTGACGGTCTCCTGCCGATCCGCTGGGTCCGACCGGGCGCAACCGGGTCGAACGGCAACAGCCCCTCGAACGGGAACGGGAACGGCCACGCCAACGGCGACCGGAACGGGGACGCGGATCCCCACCTGAGGGTCACGGCGGTCGCACCTCGCGTCGTCACCTTGGCTGCGTTCAGCCCTCTGGCACCACCGATGCCCGTGCCGGACGCCGACGCGCCGGTGATCACGGTCCTCGATGCCGACGAGTGGTGGGACGTGCCGGAGCCGGTCACGCTCCGACGGGTCATGGCGTCACGCGGCGCGCGAGTGCTCACGGTGGTCGTGGTCGCGGTCTTCACTGCCCTGCTGGCTGCAACCGTGCTGCTCTGGCAGCGCGTCGAGGAGGCGCGTGTGCCGCCGGAACCGGTCCTACCGAAGGTCGAGACCGTGACCCCAGATCAGCTGCTCGCGGTCGAGAATCGGCTGAACAGCATCGAGACGAAGCTCGCGTCGATGGTCGACGCTGCGGGAACGATGGTCACCGCCGCTCCCACCGAGCTTCAGTCGGAGCTGGTCGCGCTCCGCAGCTGTTTGTCCGCCTTCCAGCGGGCGATCGACGACGGCAGCGTTCGCGGTGGCCGGTTCGCCTACTGCGGCTGATCTCCGCGCACGACCAGCGCCTCGAGATCACGAAGCTCCTTGCGCATGCTCCACCGGAGGTACAGCGTGACGAGTAGGCGCAACGGCCGGAAGTAGATCGGGAGCCGGTACTGCTCGTAGTGCGTGACCACACACGCGTCGTCGGGCGCAGGCTCCACGACGAATCCCCCCGAGATGGTCGTGCCCTTGCGCGGATGCGGCGAGTTCGTGCTGTGGAAGCCCTTCGGATGCAGCTCGTAGAAGAACTGGCCGCGCCACGGTAGGCCGGCGAAACGACCGCGGACCCGGTACGACCCTCGGGTGTCGGACTCCTTCGTGACCACGACGGAGTCCGCCTTCACTTCACACCGTTCGATGTTCTGGATCTCCCACACCGCCGGGAGCACGCGAGCGGGTTCCAACGGGATCGTCCGCGTGCTGGCGACGGCGACGACGCCTCGCATTGCTACCCGATGCCGTAGAGCGCGCGTGCACTCTCGCTGGTGATCTGGCGCTGCTGTGCTTCGTCGAGCGGAGCGATCGCCTCGCTGAGCTCCTCGGTGACACCGGGGAACTTGGCGTCGGGGTGCGGATAGTCCGACGCCCAGATGATGCGATCGGCGCCCACGAGCGGCGACGACGCGGTGAACGCGAGCATCGCCTCGTCGGGGTCGAAGCTGATCCAGCACTGCCGGCGGAAGTACTCGGACGGCAGCATCTTCAGCCATGGCACGTCCCATTGGAACTTCTTGGCGTGGTGATCCAGGCGTTCGAGCCATGGCACCAGCCAACCGCCGTTCGCCTCGAGGAAGATGAACTTGGCGCCGGGGAACCGCTCGCACACGCCGCCAGCGGTCAAGTAACAGATCGCCTGCATGACGTCGACGGGATTACCGATCGCCTGGGTGAAGTACACGTTCGTGAGCATGTTCTGCCCCTCGACCATCTCGTCGAGCGGCACGTAGCTGCCGCTGGCGTCACGCGCCCGGTCGAGCTTGAGGCCGCGCACGGCGCCGGGGAGATCGGGCATGAGGAACGGATGGAAGCCGAGTGGGATGCCGGTCTCCTGCGCTGCAGTCCAGATCGGGTCGTAGACCGGGTCGTTGAACTGGCGCCAGTCGACAACCGGGTTGGGGCGCAGGAAGACGCCGACCATGCCCGGCAGCTCCGCGACACGGCGGATCTCGGCTGCGACTGTGTCGACGCCCGACGCGTCCGACATCGGCGGCACCGCGCCCGCGGCGAACAGCCGGCCCTCCCCCTCTTGAGTGTGGTCCGACACCCAGTCGTTGTACGCGCGGCATTGCACGCCCGCGAACTCCACGTCGGGGTTGGCCTGGATCCCGAGCATCGTGGTCGGGTACAGGACCGCGAGATCGATGCCGTCCTCGTCCATGTCCTGAAGGCGGGCCTTGGCGTTGTATGCCGCTGGCCGGACCTCGGTGTACCGGAGCTCGCCGCGCATTGCGCGCTCGCGGTCTTCATCACTCATGCCCGCCGTTCCCGCTAGGGCGAGCTGGTTGGCCAGCGTGCGCTGACCGTTGAACACAGCCCACTCCGTGCCGTCGGCATCGGTCTCGATGTGCCAGATGCGCTCGCGAAACTCCGCCGGTGCGTAGTCGGGCATCGCGGTCGGGTGCTCGAGGATGTGCCCGTCGGAGTCGATGAATCGCAGCCCGTTCTTCGTCTGCGCCATCACACGAAACTATCGTCTGTCCGGTGACGATGCCCTGGCGACTGGCGGCAGCCGCCGTCGCTTGCGCCGCGCTCACCTCGGCGTGCGTCGACCTCTGGGCAGAGCCGATCACCGAGCCGCTCCAGAACGGGCGCTTCCCCGCTGGGGCCCTCACGCTCATCACCGCGGAATGTCGTGTGCTCACAGACATCGCGCCGCGACTGCGCTCGCTGCTCGCGGCCGCCCAGGCCGACGGGGCCGGACTGTCTCCGGAGAAGAGCAGCTTCCTGCCGCCAGGCGTCCCCGGACCGCCGCAGATCGAGTCGTGCTATCGCAGCTACGACGGCCAGGTGTGGTGGCGCAACTACTACTGCTCGATCGGCAAGTGCCAGAACGCCGCAGTCCCGGGAACGAGCAAGCACGGATGGGGCCGCGCCGTGGACTTCCAGGATCAGCTCGGCGAACTCACCTTCGAGTCACCCGGGTACCTCTGGCTCGCCATGCACGCGGCTGAGTACAGCTTCTTCCAGCCCGCCAATCAACAACAAGGTTCGCCCGGTGAAGAGGCGTGGCACTGGGAAGCCTCGTAGCCAGATGGATGACGTCGAGCGACTCGCCGCGATCGAGGCCATCAAGGCGCTCAAAGCGCGCTACTTCCGCTGCATGGACACCAAGGACTGGGACGGCTTCAGCGAGCAGTTCGCGACCGACGCGGTGATGGACGTGTCGGGTGAGATGGGTGACGGTGCTGGCGATACAGGCATCATCCACGGAAATCGTCAGATCGCCGACTTCGTGCGCAGCGTCGTCGGAGAGGTCGTCACCGTCCACCACGGGCACATGCCCGAGATCGCCGTGACCTCACCCACGGCCGCCAGCGGGATCTGGGCGATGGAGGACACGCTGCGTTGGCCCGAGGGTGCACCGATGCGTGACATGCACGGCTACGGCCACTACTACGAGACCTACGAGAAGCGCGACGGCCGATGGCTCATCACGTCGCTGAAGCTCACACGACTGCGCATCGACGTCACGCCGAGCTGATCAGCGCGAAGCCCCTTCGCGTGACCGCGTGCCGTTCATCGCCCGGTAGACGAGCAAGGCGATCACCGACCCCACGATCGAACCGATGATGCCCGAAGCTTGGATGGCGCCTTCACCGAAGTCTTCGTTGAAGAGCACGTACCCGAGAAACCCGCCGACGAACGATCCCACGGCTCCGAGCAGCACGGTCCCCCAGAAACCAAGGGAGTCGCGCCCGGGCACGAGCAACCGGGCAACAAAGCCCGCGATCACGCCGACCAGCAGCATGTACAGCAAGAAGCCGAGCATTGAACACCTCCGTTGTCACGGAAGAACTACCCGCCTACGGACCTTTCGAAACGGCGCGAGTTTCGCGACCGGAGTGGTGGGGTACACCCTGTGCATCGCAACGTCGACACGGAGAGGAACGCGCGATGTACATCGGAGTTGGAACGCTTGTCTTGATCATCGTCCTGGTCTTGCTGTTTGCCTGACCTGAGGACCAGTGAAGTGGATCAAGTGACGCGGGCTGCGCCGCTCGGGTTCCCCCAGATCGGACGTTCCGTGACCGCGTTCTTACTGCTCGACGCGTCGATGATCATGCCTCCGCCCACATAGAGCGCGACATGGCTCGAGCCGCCGGGGCCCCAGAAGATGAGGTCGCCGGGCTGGATCGCGTTGAGCGGTACGTGCGGGAGGCCCGCATATTGTGTGTTGGAGACCGTCGGGATGACCACGCCGGCGGCTTTCCATGCCATGTGCGTGAGACCCGAGCAGTCGTACGTAGGGCCCATCCGGGGGTTCTTGGAGTAGCCCGCACCCTTCACACCGCGAGCGAACGCAATCGCTTGTGCCGCACTGCCGTTCGGCGCACCCACATCGGGATACGACACCGGACCGGCTGAGTACTGCGCGCGTACCGCGGCTTCGCGCCGTGCTTGCTCCGCGGCGATCGCCGCCGCGAGCTCGCCCTTGGTCTTGTCGAGGAGCGCCTGCTGCTGGGCGCGTGCCTCTTCCACGTCGATTTTGGCTGCATTGATGGCTTCGCTCTCCGCGGCGGCTTCGTCGCGGGCACGCGCGGCCTCACCTCGCCTGACGTTCAGATCTTCTTCCGCCGCGGCGAGCTCCTGGAGCAGCCCGTCATTGCGCTTCGCCGCAACCTCGGCATACTGGGTGCGTCGGTTCAGGTCCTCGGTGTCGGCGAAATCGAGATCGTCAATCGCGTTCCCACTCATGGATCGCCGGTACAGCGACGCCGCGTTCTTGCGCACGAGACGCTTGATCCGCTTCACCTCTTGCTTCGCGAGCTCGATCTTGGCTTCAGCTTCGGTCACGGCCAGTGCGGCCGCGTCGCGTCGTGCCTGCGCGACGGTGAGCTCCTGATCGAGCTCGCTGATCTGGAGATCGGTGGCCTCGATCTGGTCCTGGAGCGCGGCCGCCTCGGCGCGCTTGTCGTCGATCGACTGCGCACCCGCAACGGGCGCGAGCCCGACCGTGACCGAAGCGGCGCACAACACGGTGGTCGCCACGAGACGCCGGCGCGCACCGCGGGGGGCGGGTCGGGGCGGCGTGGGGTGGATGCGCATGAGGGAGGAGTGGCGAATGTGCCCATCACGAAGCACGGGGGTACTTCGGCCGGCGAGCGCCAAGGATAGGCCGGGGTAACCGCCGGGTCGAGATCTGTCCGAAATACCCCTTATGCCCAACCTGTGAGGGCGCCACGGATCATCGTGTACGGCCCGGTGGGCCACCCGAAGCAGTCGATCATGAGCTGATCGACCTGCTCGGGCGTCGCCACACCCTCATCCACCACTCGCTTGGCCTCGTCCATGGCCGCCGCGTACACGCGGTTGGCGACGAAGCCCCATTTCGTGTCGGTGTCGTTGATCACCACGGGGTTCTTCCCGCACGCTGACGCGACCGCCTGGATCCGCTCCACGGTGGCGTCGGAGGTGGCGCGGGTGCGGACGATCTCGGCGAAGCGCATGACGGGTGCCGGCGATGCCCAGTGCCATCCGATCACCCGATCGGGCCGGTCGGTCGCGGCCGCGATCGCCGCGATTGAGAAACCCGACGTGTTGGACGCGAGGATCGTCGCCTCGGCGGCCGCGCGGTCGAGATCCCTGAACACCCGGATCTTGAGGTCGAGGCGCTCGGGAACGGCCTCGATCACGACGTCAGCGGCGGCGGCAGCCTCGAACGACGTAGAGAGCTCGAGCCGGCCGAGCGCCGCGTCGGCATCAGCGCGGGTGAGCTTGTTCCGCTCCACGGCTCGGTCGAACCCGTAGCGCCCGGTGGTGACGTGCTCGTGGGCGCGCTCGACGGCCGCCGCATCGACGTCGAAGCACACGGTCTCGTAGCCCGCCGTAGCGGTCACCTGCGCGATGCCGCTTCCCATCACACCGGCACCGATCACGCCGATCCGCAGGTCGCTCATGGTCGGGGCACCTCCACGGTGTCGGAATAGGTTGACGAGGATGATGGCCGACCGGGGGGGTCCCGCGCGACGCGTGTTGCACGTCTGCTACTGCTGCGACGACGTGGACGGCCCCGCCTCGGCATTCGTACGTGGGCTGGGGATGCGCGAGGCGATGCGGACGACCGGCGAGCCGACGAGCGGTGCGATCCTCGGGATGGATCGCGAAGTCCAGGGAGTCGCGGCCTTTGTCTACGACCACCGCGGTCCGCGCGTGGGCGCGGCGATCGAGGTGCAGAGTTGGATCAGCCCGGGTCTCGAGGGGCAGCCGTTCGCGGAACCGAACCACATCGGTGTGCAGGCGCTCGGCTTCGCGGTCCCCGACCTCAAGGCGTCGGTGGCCGCGCTCGACTCGTTCGGCGCGCGGGTGAGCGGCCGAGGCGACTCGCCACTCTTCCGACTCCCGGTGGCAACGCTCGCGGACGGGAGTGGCGTGGCCCTCGACCTCGTGGAACGCAGTGACGTTCCCGATGACAGGAGCCGCATGCATCACGTGCGGATCACGTGCTCGGACCTCGAACGCTCGGCGGCGTGGTACGCGGGGCTCGGGTTCGAGGCGGTCGGCGCGCCCGAGCAGGTCACCGACGGCGCGACGCTCGGGCATTCCGGGCTGGTCGACGTGGTCGCGCAGCGGCTCCGGCTGCCCGACGAGCCGATGGAGATTGTGCTCACACAGTGGCGGAACCCTGCTTCCTTCGGGCGGCACTACGAGGAACCAAACCACGCGGGCTGGTACCGCATCGCGCTCGGTGTCGACGACATACGTGAGGTGTACTCGACGATGTCCGCCGCGGGCTGGACGTTCGATCGCGCACCCATGCTCGTCTCGCTCGACGGAACCAATGTGCCCGACATGTGGATCACCTTCACGACCGATCCGGACGGTGTGCCGTTCGAACTGGTCCAGCGGCCTCGCGACGCCTTCGCAGAACCCGTAACGTCATTGCATGCCTGAACTCGTGCACTGCCAGCGCCGTGATGACGGCGTTGCCATCGTCCGCCTCGACCGACCGCCGGTGAACGCGCTCTCGCGCGACCTCCTGAACGAGCTGGCCGAGGTCGCGCGATCACTGACGGACGATGCCGCGGTTCGGTCGGTGGTCGTTACCGGTGAGGGCAAGGCGTTTGCCGCGGGGGCCGACATCGGCGAGTTCGGCGATCAGGACGTGGCCCGTGAGATCGGCGCGCGCTTTCGGACGGCCTTCGACACGGTCGCCGCGATCCCGCGCCCGGTCATCGCCGCGATCCACGGCGTCGCGCTCGGCGGCGGACTCGAGCTGGCGCTGGCTTGTGATCTGCGCGTCGTCGCCCACACCGCGCGCCTGGGTCAGCCCGAGACCCTGCTCGGGATCATCCCCGGTGCGGGCGCGACCCAGCGCCTCGTCCGTCTGGTCGGGCCAGCCCGGGCCAAGGACCTCATCTGGACTGGGCGCCAGATCCGAGCCGACGAGGCCCTTGCGATGGGGCTCGTCGATCGGGTCGTACCGGCCGACGACCTGCTCGAGGCCGCGCTCGAGCTAGCCGCGACGCTGGCTGCCGGTCCGACGGTCGCATTTGCGCTCGCGAAGCGCGTCATCGACGCGGGGCTCGACGGGCCACTCGAGCGAGGGCTCGACCTCGAGTTCGAAGCGTTCATCGAGGTGTTCGCGTCGGACGATGCGCAGACCGGGGTCCGCAGCTTTCTGGAGGACGGGCCGGGGAAGGCCACGTTCTCAGGGCGCTGAGCGCCCCTATCTCTTCGCGGCGGTCAGCTCGTCGAGAAGCACGCCGACGTCCGAGAGCCCGCGCAACACGTCGTTGAGGTGCGTGCACGTCGTGGTGCCGACGAACGTCTCGCGCACCCACGGGCGCAGATCCGCGAGGGGGTGACCCACCAGGCGGCTCGCGCTGCCGACGGCAGCCGGACACTCCATCCAGGGGAGCACATCGGCCGTCGCGTCGATGTCGACGACTGTGCGCGTGGCGTCATCCACCTCCGCGGAGACTTGGTACTCGTGCACCACGGTCTCGGCACCTTCGGCATCCGCGTAGCTGTCGCGGAAGAACACGTCGACTCGGTGCGGCTCGGTCGCGGCGGTGGGCGGAAGCACGTCGATGCGCCGGATGCGACGCATGCCGGTCGGCGGCAGCGGCGCGATCTCGTGCCAGCCGTCAGGATCGTCCGCGCGCGGGATGTCGGGCGCGGGCGGGCCGAGCGGCGTCGGGTTCTGCCCGTGCTCGCGGATCATGACCATCATCGAGCCGTCGCTCGTCCATCCCGCGCACAGGTCGGATCGGGCGAAGAGGTACTCGTCGGGCCGCCGCGCCTTGGGGACGGCGTCGGCCTGAAGCATGGCATAGCCCGACACGAGCCCGGCGCCGGGCAGGTCGTCGAGCAAGAGGTAGAGGAGGCTGTGCGCCTCGCGCTCCCCCGCGACGACGCCATCCACCTTGGCGCGGAACCCTGGTCCGACCACGGTCCCGATCAGGTCCTGGACCGCCGCGACCTTCGGTGAGCTCCGGAACGCTTGGAGCTCGCGTGACGCACCGTCAACGGTGGCGAGCACATCGGCCGCGCCGATCGTGACGGCCTCCCCGTCGACTGGCGTGAACACGTCGCGCGCGCGGCCGTCCATAACCATCTGCCCGCCGATGCCATCGGGTCGCGTGGTGTCGATGCTGCTCGTTCGCCGGATCGAACCCGGCGCTCGGCGTGGGGTCGATGCCACCGGGTCATGAGGACCGCGGGCATCGAGGTTGTGAAGTGGCGGCACGGGGCCACTCTAGGTGTGCTCGCTGTGTGAACCCGCGTCCGTGTCGACGCGCTCGAGGCCAAGCGCGAGGCGGCGGCGGTTCATCTCGCGGATCTCGATGCGCTGCACCCGGGCCATCGCGCGCGCCAGTGCGCGAACCGTTTCGTTCTCGCCATGCTTGGCTTCGAAGTCGGCCATCTCAACACCTGCGGCGTGGTGCTCGATCATGAGCTGCGTGAACAGCTCGTCCGCGTCGTTCCCCGAAGCCGCATCGAGCTCGTCGAAGGCGGCTGCGGTTGCCATACCCGGCATTGTCAGCGGGTCGGACGGCTGATCCATCCAGTCCATCGCGATGTCGTCGTCGAGCACGGCGTCGGCCACATCGCCCGCGTCCCCCAACAAGACGGTCATCGCGTTGATCTCCACGGATTGGTCCCTGATGATCTCGCGGGCGAAATGGCTGACCACAGCGTCGTGCTGGCGCGGGAGATAGGCGAAGCCGAGAGCAAGCGCACCCTCATGGTGGGTCGACATGTCGGCGAGGAACCCTGCGTCGACCTCGTTGAACGAGCCGCGGTCCGGCCGTCCGATCCGCCAGCCGATGACGCCGACGAGGAACGCGATCGCCGCAATCAGCGTCACCGTGCGCCACAGACCCAACGGCCACGCCGTCTCCCAGCCGGCGTCGTCTTCCGGCTCATCACCCATCGGACCGAGGTCTCATTCGGGGGCGTGGCAGACGGCTTCGACGTTGTTGCCATCGGGGTCGCGCACGAAGGCTCCGAAGTAGCTCGGGTGGTACTCGGGCCACACTCGCGGCTCGTGAAGCACCTCCGCGCCCGCGTTTATTGCGGCCTCGAGAAAGGCGTGCACTACGGATCGGTCCGGGGCCGTGAATGCGATGTGCGACTCACGAAAACCCTCGCCCGTCGTTCGCGGTCCGAGCCAGAAATCGGGCATCGGCGGGACCCCGAACCCGATGACGGTCCCGAAGTCGAAGATCCGCCCGCCGCCGAGCGGGGCGAGCACCGAGTCGTAGAACGCCGCGCTGACCGCGACGTCCTCGCATTGGATCGCCAGATGGTCGAGCACCCGAACATCTTCGCACCTCTCCAGGTTTGACGCCGGTTCGCGCCGGGAACATCCATCGACAACCATCCCCGAGCTGAGGACGAAGGAGCCCATGGACGCGATCACCCTGCTGAAGAAGGACCATCAAGAGGTCTCGAAGCTCTTCAAGGAGTTCGAGAATCTCGGTGACCGAGCGACGAAGTCCAAGCAGGACATCGTCGGGACGATCACCGAGGAGTTGAGCAAGCACGCATACGTCGAGGAGACCGTCTTCTACCCCTTCGCCGCAGAGCAGGTACCCGACGTCAAGGAGCACGTGCTCGAGGGCGTCGAAGAGCACCACGTGTTGAAGATCACGTTGGCCGAACTCGCCGGAATGGAGCCGGGTGACGAGTACGACGCGAAAGTCAAAGTCCTCAAGGACGTCGTGGAGCACCACGTCGATGAAGAGGAAAACGACTGGTTCCCGAAGGTGCGCGAGGCGGTCGGCCGCAACGACTTGGCCGAGGTCGGCGACCGGATGGAAGCCGCTAAGGCCACCGCGCCTACACAGCCCGACCCGTCGGAGTAGCCGGGCGCCATTTCGGCGCGCGTCACTCTCGATCGGAGTGGCGCGCGTCGACCCGGCCTTCGAGGCCAGTGAAAGCAATCGCGATCAGGAGCAGCAGCAACGCTCCCCAGAAACCGACACCGATGGAGACGTAGTCAGTCGCCGACTTCCCCTTCAACCGGCTCAGCACACCTGGATCTGATCAGGGGAGGAGCTTGGGACGTCAGGCGTCGATGTCTGGAGGTCGCCTACGAATGTGCCGTTCTTCGCCACCAAGAACGTCGACCCGCCCCAGGTACCACCGCCGCACAGTGCGGCGCACGAGGGCACGGGCGGGTGAAATCAAGAGGACAATCGCGAGCACATCGGTGACGAACCCCGGCGTCAACAGCAACGCGCCCGCGAGCAGGATGAGGAAGGCATCAACGAGGTCGGCGCCCGGCACCTTCCCCGCGCCTACCTGCTGTTTGATGCGCCGCCATACGCCGAGCCCCTCGCGTTTGGCCAAGCATGCGCCAACAACGGAGATGACCAGCAGCAGGCCGATCGTGTTGAGCGCGCCGATCTCCTCACCCACCTGGATCAGGACGTAAAGCTCGACGATCGGGACCACGAGGAACAGCAGCACAAGAATTGGCATCGAGCCGACCGTACCCATTTCATAAGGATTGGATGCGCCACATCGAGCCGAGCGGTGGTCGTGAGTCGGGCGTACGCGGGACCCGCGGGAACGCACGGCATTGTGACCTCCTACGGCAAGGAGGGCGAGTTCTCGATGGCGGCACAGACGCCGCCGTCGACCAGCACATCCGGTGACGAACGAAGCCTCGTCCGAAAGAAGGAACGACACGACGGCGGCGAGCTCGTCTGCCGTGCCGTGCCGGCTCAGGGGCGTCTTCTCCAACAGCGTCGCCATGAACGGCTGAGCGGCGGCTTCTTGACGGCCTTGGGGGGCATCGATGATTCCCGGCGAGACCGCCTGCGCCGGTGACGACTCCGATCTCTGGACCGCTCACGATGGTCGCGGCCCGGCGGGCGTGATCGGAGGCAGATCGGCGGTCGAGAGGATCCCGGGCGCCGCGGCACAGACGTACGGGATCGCGTTCACCGGGCGGTTCGCCGTGTACGCAGGTGTGAACGACCCGAGATCGTCGAGCGGGATCGGGAAAGGGAGCTCCACGTCGAAGGGAGCGTCCCCACGGACACGGACGCGCCAGCCGGTCGCCCCCAGATCCCACACGGGTTCGAGGTCCTCGGTGCAGTACCAGGTGGGTGTCATCCGCACGACTTCTGTGCCGTTGCTGCGCCCGATCATCACCGTCCGCTGCGCTGCGACGGTCCCCGCCTCGATCGTGCCCGCGGCGATTGTGGTCGTCCGGCGCGCCGCCGCGACCTCACCCGTGCACGTCCAGTCGTCGACGGGCCGACCGGCGGCCTCGGCGAGTACGGAGAGCGGTGGCCCGAACTCGGCGAGCAGGTACCCCGACCGCTTCGGGTCGAACGACTCGAGCGACTTGCCGAAGCCCATGATCTCGAAGAGCAGGTGCGGCGAGTCGCGTTGACACAGGTTCGCGAACTCCTCGATCTCGATCGAGTCGACGTGCCGTTGCATCGAGAGCAACGCGAACGGAAGCGCGTCGGTGATGAAGCCGGGGCTGCTTCCCGTCGCGTAGATCGATGTTCCGCCTCGAGCGCACGCGTCGAGCACTCGCGCGCGGCTTTCCCCAAGCCGTTCCCCGCCAGCAAAGAGCTCGCCGCGGGTCGTGACGACGTTCTTCCCCGACTCCAGCAAGCTCACGACGTCATCGAGCACGAGGGCGCTCGGCATGTACAGCACGCAGTCGGCGTCGAGCGCGTGGATGGCCACCGGATCGATCGTCGCCGCCACACCGACCTCCGCTTCGCCACACAGCGCGCCGGCGTCCACGCCGTCCTTCTCGGGGTCGTACACCAGCACCCCGACGAGCTCCATCGCGGGGTGCCGGATGACCTCGCGCAACGCGCGTCCACCGATGTTGCCGGTGGCCCACTGGACGATGCGGTACGGCACGGCGCTCATCACGTGCTGACGATGCTCACGCCCGCGGTGCCGGGCGCGCCATAGAGCTGCGCGTAGCCGACCATCGGCGAGCCAGGCACCTGCCGGTCACCGGCGGTTCCCCGCAGCTGGTGCACGAGCTCGTGCACCTGCCGGAGCCCGGACGCGCCGATCGGCTCGCCGTTGGCGATGAGACCACCGTCGGTGTTCACAGGCAACGAACCGCTGATCTCGGTCGCACCCTTCGCGATCAATGCCTCCTGCTCACCGTCGGCGCAGAAGCCGTTCTCGGCCATGTGGATCACCTCGGCGCCCGCGTCGGTGTCCTGGAGCTGCACGACGTCGACGTCTTCGGGCCCGATACCTGCCATCTCGTACGCGGCTCGGCTCGCATGCACCGTCGGCCCGTCCGTCGACTCGAGTGGCAGCCACGGGCTGTGGACCTCGAAGGCGCCGAAGCGGCGCGTGCGCACCGCCGTCGCGCGCAGGTAGACGGGATGCGAGGAGTACGTCGACGCCAGCTCCGCCCGGCAGAGCAGCACCGCGGCCGCTCCCTCGTCGGGACTGCAGAACATGTATTGCCTCAGCGGGTAGTTGAGCACGGGTGAGGCGAGGATCTCCTCCTCGCTCAAAGGCTTGCGTCGGAACGCGTGCGGGTTGATCGATCCGTTCCGGTAGTTCTTCGCGGCGACTCGCGCAAGCGTCTCGTTGGAGATCCCGTGCTCGTGCATGTACCGGTTGATCTTCATCCCGAAGAACTTCGTCGTGATGAAATGCCCGAGCATCCCGTACCAGGACGGGCATCCGTAGTCCACGGGGTCAGCGGAGAACGCACCGGACGGGTGCTTGTCCATGCCGATCGCCAACGCGACGTCGTGCGCGCCGAGGCGAATCATGTTCGCGGCCATATCGAGCGCGCTCGCGGCGGTCGCGCAGCCGTTGTAGACGTCGGTGAACGGTATGCCCGTCAACCCGAGCAGGCTCACGACGGCGTCGGGGTTGTCGACTTCGTAACTTCCGCCGAAGGCAACCTGCACGTCGCTCCACACCATGCCGGCATCGGCGAGCGCCGTGCGCACCGCGTCGGCGCCCATCTCGAGTGCGGACACACCGGGGAAGCGCCCGAATGCATGCAGGCCGACACCGACGATCGCCACGTCACTGCTCATCCGGCCGCTCCTGCCTCGTCGACCGGACGGAACGCGAAGGTCACGAGCTCGCTCCCCGCCTCGTCTGTGCCGAACGGGACGATCACCAGCTCCATCTCCATGCCGATGCGCAGGTGCTCGGGGCGGTGCTCCGTGAGGCGCGTCTCGACCCGCAGCTCTCCGGGCAGCTCCACGTATCCCACGCCGAACGGCTCGAAGTCACGACCGCCCGCGCCGGCAAAGGGCGGGGCGGGGGGCGGGAAGTCCTGGGTCGTCCACGCCCACAGTCGGCCCCGCGTTGCGAGCAAGTGCTCGTCGAGCGGCTGGGCACCACACTTCGGGCACCCACTCTGCTGGGGGAACGTGATCGTGCCGCAGTCGCGGCAGCGCCCACCGAGGAGGCGAGGCTCGTCGGCCGGCCACGTGAACAGACCGTCCACGATCGGCGCGCTGGCGCCCATTCGCTCTCCCGTCATCGAGCGGACAAGTGGTTTGCTCTCGGCGAGAATATTATTTACAGATTACGGAAAGGCAACTCTTGCGCCGGACCAGTGCGTGAGAAGACCGCCGATGGAGATGGCCGAGTTTCGTACCGAGCTGCATCGCTGGCTCGACGCGCACGCTGACGAGCTCGAGCCGGCGTTCTCCCCGCCCGGGACACTCGACGAGCAGATCGCGCAGATGCAACGCGTGAAGGCGATCCTCTTCGAGGCTGACTGGATACGGTACGGGTGGCCGGAGCGCGTCGGCGGGCTCGGCGGATCACCGATGCTGCGCACCGAGCTCGGCGCGGCACTCGCGGCGCGCGACCTCGCCGATCCGGGGCTCTTCTCCCTCATCGAGGTGCTCGCGCCGACGCTCATCGACTTCGCGCCTGCTGAGCTCGCCGCGGAGGTAGTTCCCCGGTTGCTCTCGGGCGCGGAGATCTGGTGTCAGGGGTTCTCCGAGCCCGGCACGGGCAGCGACCTCGCGTCGTTGACCTGCCGGGCCGAGCCTGAAGGCGACGCGACGTGGGTGATCAACGGACAGAAGGTCTGGACGAGCTTGGCCCAGTACTCCGATCGCTGCGTCCTCCTCACCCGGACGGGTCCGGTCGATGCACGCCATCGGGGCATCACCGCCTTCTTCGTCGACATGGACACTCCCGGGGTAAGCGTTGCTCCGCTCGAGATGATCAATGGTCAGCACGAGTTCGCCGAGGTGTTCTTCGACAACGTCGCGGTTCCGGCCGACCGGATGCTCGGCGATCTCCACGGCGGATGGGCGGTTGCGATGAGCATCCTCCCGTACGAGCGCTCGTCGTGCTTCTGGCAACGGATCGCGTACCTCTACCGCCGGCTCGAGAAGCTGGTCGAGGTCGCGCCGGACGACGACCGGGCCGCAGAGGTCATCGGCAACGCCTTCGTCCAGCTCCACGCGTTGCGCGCCCGGTCGCGCGTCACCCAGCACCGACTCGCGGATGGCCAGGCGCTCGGCGCGGAGACGTCGATCGACAAGGTGCTCGTGGCCACGGCCGAGCACGCAACGTACGACGCAGCTCGACGGCTGCTTCCCGGCGTGGTGGAGATGGACGACAGCGCGACCGGAGCGGCCTGGCGCAGCGAGTACCTGTACTCGCGCGCCGCCACGATCTACGGGGGCACCGCAGAAGTGCAGCGCAACATCATCGCCCGTCGGCTGCTCGACCTCGGAAGCGACGAATGATGGACGCGACGGAGCGAGACCTGCTCCAGCAGACAGTCAGGGACGCCTTCGTCTCGGCAGACACCACGACCTCCCTCGACAGCGTCCTCGTCGACCTCGGTTGGCTGGAGATGCTCGGTACCGCGCGACGCGACGCGGTCGACATCGTGTTCCGATCACTCGGCGCTGTGAACGGAACGTCCTCGGTGCTCGACGACGTCGTCGTCTCCGCGCTCGGCATCGAGCCCCGCGCCGACCTCGCGGTTCTCCTGCCGTCGTTCGCCACCTGGCATGCACCGGGCACGACCGACGGCACCGACGTCTCGGCGATGGGCGTCGCCACGGCTCGCGTCGCCACCGCCGCCGACCTCCTCATCGCGTGTGGCACCGGAGCGGAGCTCTCGGCCGTCACGGTCCCGCGGTCGGCTGTGGAGCAGCGCGTCATAGAAGGGGTTGATCCCGATGGCGGCTTCCGCGTCGTGCGGGTGGACCGTGCAGCAATCGGGAGCTCGCTCGGCCGGTGCGAGTGGGACGCCGCGATCACATGGGGCCGGATCGCCGCCGCGCACCAGATCGAGGGCGCCTGCCGATCGATGCTCGAACTCGCTCGGACCCACGCGTTGGAACGCGTGCAGTTCGGTCGCGTGATCGCGGGGTTCCAAGCCGTTCGTCACCGACTGGCCGAAGCACTCGTCGCGGTCGAGGCACTCGACGCCACGTTGACCGCGGCGATGGACGAGGTGGGCCCGCTGACGGCGGCGCTCGCCAAGGCGACCGCCGGTCGCACGGGGCAGATCGTGGGCGCGCACGCACAGCAGGTGCTCGCCGGCATCGGCTTCACGACCGATCACCCCTTCCACCGGTTCCTCAAGCGCTCGCTGGTGCTCGAGGGCCTCTTCGGTTCGGCGGACGAGATCGCGACCGAAATCGGACACCAGCTGCTCGCGACCCGGTGCGTCCCCACACTGATCGAGCTCTGAGCAGCCCTTCGCCGCCGTTGCGGCGGAAACTGCGCTCTCTTAGGCTGTGAATCCAGTATCCGCTCCGCACTCTCCGGCTGGCGCGCACGCCCTCCGGTGATCTCTTGGGAGGTCGCATGCACGACGTGCTCGCGGGCATCCGTGTCGTCGAGGTCGCGTCGTGGACGTTCGTCCCGATCTCGGGAGCTGTCCTCGCGGAGTGGGGTGCCGACGTCATCAAGATCGAGCACCCGGAAAGTGGCGACCCGCAGCGTGGTCTGATCTCCTCGGGCCTGATCCCGGGCGGCAACGACGTCAACTTCATGTTCGAGATCCCCAACCGGGGGAAGCGTTCCGTGGGTCTCGACATCTCCACCGACGACGGACGCGAGCTGTTGTATCGACTGGTGGAGACGGCCGACGTGTTCGTCACGAACTATCTGCCTGATGTGCGCAAGCGCCTGGGGATCGACATCGACGACATCCGGGCGCGCAACCCGAACGTCGTCTACGTGCGGGGCACGGGCCAAGGATCACGCGGTCCCCACGCCGAGAAGGGTGGCTTCGACGGGGCGTCGTTCTGGGCCCGCGCCGGGTTGGCCATGGGCTTCAAGGAGCCCGCCGCCGAGTGGCCGGTCGATCAGCGCCCCGCGTTCGGCGACGTCATGGGCGGCCTGACGATCGCCGGCGGCATCGCCGCCGCGTTGCTGCGGCGCGAGCGCACGGGTACACCGTCGGTCGTCGACGTGTCACTCCTCAACATGGGCATGTGGACCCTCGCACCGGACATCACCATGGCGAAGGTCCTCGAGAACGTCGACATCCCCGCGTTCAACCGCGACTCGCTCCCGAACCCGCTCGTCGGCACGTTCCCCACCAAGGACGGTCGCTTCATCATCTTGGTGCTGCTCCAGGCCGACCGATACTTTCCCGACCTGTGCGCGCACCTCGAGCGTCCGGACCTGCTCGAGGACCCGCGCTTCAAGGACGCCGCCGCGCGATACGAGCACCGCGAGGAGTGCATCAAGGTGCTGCGTGACGTTTTCCGGACGAAGACCTACGACGAGTGGTGTGAGCGACTTCAGACCCTCGAAGGAGTGTGGGCGCCGCTGCAGACCCCGCTCGAGCTGCACGACGACCCGCAGGCCATCGCCAACGGCTACCTCGAACAGATCACCGCGTCGAGCGGTGCAGAGTTCACGCTTCCCGCGAACCCCGTGCAGTTCGACGAGACGCCGCCGTCGGTCCGCCACGCGCCTGATCACGGCGAGCACACCGACGAGGTGCTCCTCGAGCTCGGGCTCACCTACGACGAGATCATCGAGCACAAGGTGAGCGGAGCCGTGCTGTGACGGACTACCAGGCCACCGACTTCTTCCGCGACAACGACGCGCTCGTCCCCGACCCGTACCCGTACTTCGACCATCTCCGCACGAAGTGCCCGGTGCAGTCCGAGCCACATCACGACGTGGTCATGGTGACGGGGTACGAAGAGGCCATCGAGGTGTTCCACGACAACGCCACGTTCTCGTCGTGCAACGCCGTGACCGGTCCGTTCCCTGGCTTCCCGGTCCCGCTCGAGGGTGACGACGTGAGCGCACTCATCGAGCAGCACCGCGACGAGCTGCCGTTCAGCGACCAGATCACGACGATGGATCCACCCAAGCACACGGACCACCGCGGCCTGCTGATGCGACTGATCACCCCGAAGCGCCTCAAGGAGAACGAAGACTTCATGTGGCGTCTCGCGGATCGCCAGATGGACGAGTTCCATGCGCGGGGTGACTGCGAGTTCATCCGCCACTACGCCAAGCCCTTCGCCATGCTCGTCATCGCCGACTTGCTCGGCGTGCCCGATGCAGATCACGAGGAGTTTCAGCGGGAGCTCGGCACGAGCGCGATCGGGAGCACCGAGCGCGACGAGATGGCGCACAGCCCGCTCGAGTTCCTCTACGACCGGTTCACCGCATACGTCGAGGACCGGCGCCGAGAGCCCCGGGGCGACGTGCTCACCGGTCTCGCGGCCGCGACATTCCCCGACGGCTCCTTGCCCGAGCCCGGTGACGTTGCTCGGATCGCAGCCAACCTGTTCGCGGCCGGCCAGGAGACGACCGTGCGCTTGCTCGCCACCGCGCTCCAGCTCATTGCCAAACGCCCCGAGCTCCAGCAGCTCCTGCGAGACGACCGCAGTCGCATCTCCAACTTCATCGAAGAGACACTGCGCTTCGACGGTCCGATCAAGGGCGACTTCCGGCTGTCACGCACCCCGACCACGATTGGTGGCGTCGACCTCCCCGCGGGCGCCACGGTGATGGTGGTGAACGGAGCCGCCAATCGGGACCCGCGCAAGTTCGAGAACCCCAACGAGTTCGTCATCGACCGCGCCAACGCGCGCAATCACATCGCGTTCGGGTTCGGCGTCCACACCTGCCCCGGCGCTCCACTCGCGCGGGCCGAGACCGTCGTCAGCCTTGAACGGGTCCTCGACCGCATGGCCGACATCAAGATCTCGGAGGCGCACCACGGGCCTGCCGACGCCCGCCGTTACGAGTATGCACCGACGTACATCCTCCGTGGGCTGCAACGCCTCCACCTGGAGTTCACGCCGATCGACGCCCGCCGAGAGAGCGGAAACGGGCTTCTCATTTTTCGAGATCGGTGATATCGTCCCGCGTGTCGACCTGATCGAGGGGGACCGCCATGCCGCACTTCGCCAAGCCTGCGGAAGGATCCTGGACCGAGCACTACCCCGAGCTCGGCACCGAGGACGTCTCGTACCACGACTCCACCTCGCCGGAGCACTACGAGCTCGAGAAGCAGGCCATCTTCGGCCGCACGTGGCTGAACGTCGGTCGCATCGAGCAGCTCCCCAAGGTCGGGAGCTACTTCTCCAAGGGGATCGATGCCGTCGACACCTCGATCATCGTCGTGCGCTCGTCGAAGGACGAGGTGCGCGCCTTCCACAACATCTGTCGCCACCGCGGCAACAAGCTCGTGTGGCATGACTATCCCGGCGAGGAGACCAGCGGGACGTGCCGGCAGTTCACCTGCAAGTACCACGCGTGGCGCTACAGCCTCGAGGGCGAGTGCACCTTCGTGCAGCAGGAGCAGGAGTTCTTCAACCTCGACAAGAGCGAGTACGGCCTCGCGTCCATCCAGTGCGAGATGTGGGAGGGGTTCATCTTCGTGAACTTCGATCCTGCGAACACGACGCCGCTCAGGGACTACATGGGGGAGCTCGGCAAGGGCCTCGAGGGCTACCCATTCGGTGAGCTCACGCAGGTGCACAAGTACCGCGCGGAGGTCGGAGCGAACTGGAAGCTCTTCATCGACGCGTTCGCGGAATTCTACCACGCACCGATCCTGCACGCGAAGCAGTCGGTCTCCGAGGAGTCGCGCAAGCTCGTCGAAGTCGGCTACGAGGCACTCGCCTACCAGCTCGACGGACCGCACGGCATGGTGTCGTCGTGGGGTGGCCAGTCGCCGCCGAAAGACCTCAGCATGGTCAAGCCGATCGAGCAGAAGCTGCGCAGCGGGCTCTTCGGTCCGTGGGAAGGCCCCGACTTCGGTGAGCTGCCCCCCGGCATCAACCCCGCGCGCCACAAGGCGTGGGGCATCGACTCCTTCGTCTTCTTCCCGAACTTCATGGTGCTGATCTGGAAGCCGAACTGGGTGCTCACGTACCACTACTGGCCGACGTCCTACAACACGCACATCTTCGAAGGCACGTGCTACTTCGTGCCCCCGAAGAACGCGCGTGAGCGGCTCGCCCAAGAGATCGCGGTCGTGACGTTCAAGGAGTACGCACTCCAGGACGGCAACACGCTCGAGGCCACGCAGACGATGCTCGAGTCCAACACCCCGGTGAAGCAGTTCCCGCTGGGTGACCAGGAGGTCCTGCTCCGCCAGCTGCACGTCACGGCGCGGCGCTACGTGAGCGAGTTCCAGCAGCAGTCAGCCAAGACCCCAGCCAACGCCTGAGTCGAGGAGAGCCACGTGGCAACTTTGCCTTCCGACTTCGCCGATCTCGAGCCGTTCGCCGAGTGGGCGATCCCCACCGAGCGCGCCCGGTACGACAAGCGAGTTGGCAGCACGATGGACGAGCTCCAGGCGTTCTACGACACCGCGTTCCCCCGCATGGAGGACGCGCTGGTGTACCTCGAGCAGTACTCGATGGACGACCTGCCCGAAGACGCGAAGCGCCTGCTCTGGCTCTACTGCGCGCTCGTGACCGTCTCGTTCCCCATCGAGGTCTGGAGTCAGCCGCGCGTGCCCGACAGCGGTGCATCGACCTTCGACGCGGTCCTCGAGCCCTCGGTCTGACCAGGCATGGCGCGCCCTCGCACCCCCCAGCCGCCGGTCCATCTCCGGAGCGCGCGGTTCGTCGACGTCGCCGCCGGCGAGCTCGTCGAACCGGCGGAGCTGCTGATCAAGGACGACCGGATCATCGACGTCGCGCCGACGTCAGTGCCTGCGGATGCGGTCGAGGTGAACCTCGGCGACCTGACGCTCCTCCCGGGGCTGATGGACATGGAGGTCAACCTCCTGCTGGGCGGCCCCAACCACGAGAGCCCGCTCAACCCCGTCCAGGACGACCCGGCGTTGCGCACGCTGCGCGCCGTCGCCAATGCCCGGCGCACACTGCGCGCCGGGTTCACGACGGTCCGCAACCTTGGGCTCTTCGTGCAGACCGGCGGCCTGCTGCTCGACGTGGCGTTGAAGAAG
Source organism: Acidimicrobiia bacterium (assembly GCA_040881685.1). Classification (NCBI taxonomy): domain Bacteria; kingdom Bacillati; phylum Actinomycetota; class Acidimicrobiia; species Acidimicrobiia bacterium. The sequence goes on from JBBECS010000032.1 coordinate 66,771, forward strand.
GCCATCGACTTCGGGTGGTTCGAGGGCCCGCGCATCGTGCCCGCCGGTCACGCGATCACCCCAACGGGTGGGCATCTCGACCCGACGATGTTCCAGGCGTTCGCCCCGCACATCATGCCGCTCACCCTCGAGGAGGGCATCGCGAACGGCGTCGACGAAGTGCGCAAGGCGGTTCGGTATCAGATCAAGCACGGCGCCGAGGTCATCAAGGTCTGCGCGTCGGGCGGGGTGATGTCGCACACCGGCCCCGCGGGCGCGCAGCAGTACTCGAACGAAGAGCTGGCCGCGATCGCCGACGAAGCACACCGCGCCGGGCTCAAGGTCGCGGCGCACGCGCATGGCGACGACGGCATCCGCGCCGCAATCGACGCCGGGTTCGACTGCATCGAGCACGGATCGCTCATGAGCGACGAGACGCTCGAGCTCTTCATCCAGCGCGGCACGTTCCTCGTGGCGACGACGTATCTCGCCGATGGCATGGACGTGTCGCGCGCGGCGCCCGAGCTCCAGGCCAAGGCAGCCGAGGTGTTCCCGCGTGCACGGGAGACCATCAAGAAGGCGATCGAGCGCGGTGCCCGCGTCGCGTGCGGCACCGATGCGCCGGCAATCCCCCACGGCAAGAACGCCAAGGAGCTGCTCGCGCTCGTGGATCGAGGGATGACCCCGCTCCAAGCGATCCGCGCCGCGACGACCGTGTCGGCCGAGCTCATCGACAAGGACGACCGCGGCCGTCTCGAGTCTGGGCTCCTTGCCGACATAATCGGCGTGCCCGGCACTCCATTGACCGACATCGGTGTGACCGAGGACGTCAGGTTCGTGATGAAGGGCGGCCAGGTCTACCGGAACGACCTCAACTGAGGTCCAGCGCCTCGAACCACTCGCGCGACGCGCGCAGCATGTCGAGCCGTTGGTTGCGTGGGATTCGGACGAGAGTCTCGTTCTCGTACCAGCCTCGATAGCCCGCGGCTTCGAGGAGTCGGACAAGCGATCCAACCGGCACGTCACCGATGTCGAGTGGCGCCCGCTCGTAGCGGATGTCCTCGAGTGCGGCTGTGTCCACATTCGTCACCTGTACCGACACGATGTCGTCCACGTGATCGGCGAGCAACACGTCGAGCCCGTCCTCCCACCAGACGTGTCCGAAGTCGACGACGACGCCGGCACCGGCGACGTCTTCCACGAACGTCAGCGCATGACGCAGCGTGTGCACGAATGACCACCGCCGCATCAACGGGTGCATCGGCTCGAGCATGATCCGCAGCGCACGATCCGCTGCGAGCGGGGCGGCACGGACGAGCCAGTCGCGGCAGATCGCGTTGGCTTGTGCCTCTGGGAGAGCGCGCAGCGGACCCGTTCCCACGAGCGCGCCCGGCGCGCCGAGATGCGCCGCGACGTCCAGGCGGCGGGCGACTTCGTCGAGTGCCGCCGTACCACCGTCTGCCTGGAGGATGTCGTCGAGACCCATGTAGCTCGACGCTCGAGCTCCTTCGCCGTCGAGGATGCGTTGCGCCTCGTCGACGCCCACGTCGTCCACGGAGGCTTGGTCGACCCCGACCGCGCGGATGCCAGCCGCGACCGCGAGCGCAACGTCGCCGGCGAACGACCCTTCACGCAGGACCCGTTCACACACGGCGTACCGAGCGCCCGGGCTCAACGCTTCGACCACTTCTCCCGCGCTTCGCCCGCCTCGTCGGTCGCATGGGAGATGACCTGGTTGCGGTTCTCCAGGTCGAGCGCCGCGGCAAGGTCAGGCGCGTCGGTGTTGGCCTGGAGTGCCCACTTCGTCATCTGGACGCCGAGCTGCGAGTTGGCCGCGATCTGCCCAGCGAGCTCGAGGGCACGGTCCATCAGGCAGTCATCGTCCACCACCTCGCTGACGAGCCCGCGGCGGCATGCCTCGTCAGCCGACACGGTGCGACCCGTGAGCATCCAGTCGGCCGCGACGCTCGTGCCGACGATGCGCGGCAGGAGGTAGCTCATGCCCATCTCCCCGCCGGAGAGCCCCACGAGGATTGCCCCGTTGGCAAACGACGCCGAGGCCGCGCACAGGCGCACATCCGCGGCGAGGCACAGCGCAAGGCCGCCACCAACTGCGGGACCGTTGACCGCGGCGATGACCGGCTGCGGCAGCGCCCGCAGCGCGACCGGCAGCGCGGCCATCCGCTCTTGATGCCGAAGCCGGTCGACGACGGGATCGACAGCGTCGGGCATGCTCGGGCCGAAGTCACGCATGTCGACACCGGAGCAGAAGCCGCGGCCGGCGCCGGTGAGCACTACGACACGAACCACCTGATCGATGCCGAGAGCCGCGCAGGCTTCCTGCAGCTCACGGACCATGACCTCGTCGAGAGCGTTGAGCCGCTCCGGACGGTTGAGCCGCAGCACCGCAATGCCGGGATACGAAGTGTCGAGGTCAAGCGTGCTCGGCACGGTGATCACACTCTCAGTCGCGCTACTCGATCATGCAGTGAAGACCGGGAGCTTCTCCCACCCGCGCACGGTCGACGTGCGGCCCTGGACCGCGTGCTCGTAGTCGACGTCCCAGTCGGTCCAGCGGTTGAGCACCTCGTCGAGAGCGACGCGTCCCTCGAGGCGCGCCAGCGCGGCGCCGAGGCAGAAGTGCAGTCCATAGCCGAAGCTCAGGTGGTGACCGATCTCGCGGTGGATGTCGAAGCTGTCACCATTCGGGAAGCGCCTGTCGTCGCGGTTGCCTGAGCCGTTGATCAGCACCATGACGCTGCCCTCGGGGACCGTCCGTCCGTAGTACTCGATGTCGCGCGCGACGTAGCGCGACTGGATCGGTGACGGGGCTTCAAATCGGAGGAGCTCTTCGATCGCGTTCGGGATCAGCGAGCGGTCGGCTGCAATCTCGCGTCGCTGGTCGGGGTGCTCGGCGAGCACCTTCCCGGTGAAGCCGATCAGGCGGGTGGTCGTCTCGTTCCCGGCGCCGGCCAGCAGGTTCACGCTGAGCAGGACCTCGTCGCGAGTGAGCCGGCGAGTCGTTCCGATCGTGTCCTCGAACTCCACCGTCAGGAGCTCGGTCATGAGATCGTCCGACGGGTGATCCTTGCGCCAGTCGATGTAGTCGCCGAACACCTCGGTCGCTTCAACGACGTCTCTCGCGTCGGCTGCTTGGCCTTCTTCCAAGCGCAGGCCCTCGTCGATCTGGTCGCGGATCGCCTCCTGGTCCTCTTCCGGGATGCCGAGCAGCATGCCGATGGTCCGCATCGGCATCTGCGCGCCGAGGTCACGGACGAAGTCGAAGCCCGGCCCACCAACGAGTGGGTCGAGCGACCGCGCACAGAACTCACGAATCTTGAGTTCGATCGCGTTCATCTTCTTCGGTGTGAACACACGCGAGAGCACGCCGCGGTGGAGGTCGTGGTCGGGCGGGTCCTCGAAGATGAACATGCCCGGCGGCATCTGTATGTCGGCGCGAATGAGCTCGAGGACCGAGCCGCGACCCGAGGGGAACGTCTCCCAGTCGATGAGCGCCTTCTCGACGTCGTCGAAGCGGCTCAGCGCGAAGAAGTCGTACTTCTCGTTGTAGTAGAGCGGCGCCTCCTCCCGCATCCGTCGCCAGATCGGATAGGGATCAGCGTCGATCTCGAAGTCGTACGGGTCGTAGTAGAGGTCGGCGTCGCTCGTCGTCGTCATGTTCACCTCTCGAGGAAGCGCTCAATGTTCGCGCGTAGCTCCGGTGTGTCGAAAGACTCCGTCTCCGATGCCATCGCGAAGTCGATGGTGGCGAGAACTGCCCGCTCGAGGTGGAGGTTCAGCACCCGCTTCGTGGCTTCAACCGCTTGCTGTGGGAGCGCGGCGATCTTGTGAGCGGTCGCGAGTGCGGACGCGAGCACCTCGTCGTCCGGGCAGACGTGATTGGCGAGGCCCATCTCGGCGGCGCGCGATGCGGTGATGCGATCCCCCGTAAAGGCGTACTCCTTCGCGAGGAGCAGGCTGGTGTGCAGCGGCCACGTCAGAGGACCGCCGTCGGCGGCGACGAGCCCTACCGTCACGTGCGGATCGGACAAGTACGCCGACTCGGCCATGTACACCACGTCGGACAATGCGATCACGCTGCATCCGAGCCCGACGGCTGGCCCGTTGACCGCGGCGACGACTGGCACGCGGCACCGGATCATGTTGAGCACGAGCTCGCGCCCTTCTGCGATCACGTCGTGACGCAGCGCGCGGTCCTTGGCCATCCGATCCAACAAGTCGAAGTCGCCGCCGGCCGAGAACGCGCGTCCCTCTCCCGTGATCACGGCCACGCGCGCGTCGGTATCCGCACTGAGCTGCGGAAAGACGTTGGCGAGCGCGAAGTGAAGGTCGTCGTTGATCGCGTTCAGGTGGTCTGGTCGCGCCAATGTGACGATCCGGACCGGGCCGTCGGCCTCGACGCGGATGACGTCGGGGAGCTCGTACTTCATCATCCTTGTTCCGCTTCCGATCCGCTGCTTCCGCTTCGCTTCATACGCTCCGCTCGCTTCGCGGCGAGCTCCCTCCGCCTTGGCTCCGGTCGCCGCATCATGACTGAGGGAGGCCGAGAATCCGGGTCGCGATGATGTTCTTCTGGATCTGGGACGTGCCACCCATGACGCTCTGGGCGCGGCTGTAGAGGTAGATCTTCAACGCGACGTCATCTTGGTCGGTGACGGCCTGTGGTCCGGACACGTCCAGGGCAGCGGCCCCGACCGTCTGCTCGACCCAGGTCATCAGCAGCTTGTCGATCGACCCGCCCGGCCCGTGGTCGACACCGTCGAGCCGCTCCGAGAGCCGTCGGCACACGTGCAGTCGCAGCATCTCCGCCTGGACGTTTGCCCACGCCACACTGGCACGCTGGTCGCTGCGGAAGGCACCCGGTTCGGCACGCACCGTCGCTTCAAGATCCTTGACCGTCTTCTTGTAGCGCGCGACGTAGCCGAGCTCACCCGGTTCGCGCTCGTGGCTGACGATCGTCATCGCGAGGCGCCACCCCTCCCCCGGCGCGCCGATCATGTTCGCCGCGGGTACGCGCGCGTCGTCGAACAGCACCTGTCCGAACTCGCTCGTGATGCCGTTGATCATCCGGAGCGGTCGCTGCTCGATGCCGGGCTGGTCCATCGGGACTGCGAAGGCAGACAGGCCCTTGTGCTTCGGCACGTCCGGGTCAGTCCGAGCGAGCAGGATGCACCAGTCCGCGACGTCTGAGTAGCTGGTCCACACCTTGTGGCCGTCGATCACGAAGTCGTCGCCGTCGCGCGTCGCCGTCGTGCGCAGTGACGCGAGGTCGGATCCGGCGTCGGGCTCGCTGAAGCCTTGACACCAGCGCTCGCGCCCGCTGATGAGGCCAGGGAGGAACCGATCCTTGACGTCGTCGCTGGCGTGCACCGTGATGCCCTGCACGAGGTACCCGAGGCTCGGGCGCGGCGGCGCGCCGGCAGATGCGAGCTCGTCGTCGAGGATCACGTCGAAGACCGTGGGGAGGTCGTGCCCTCCGTACCGGGCGGGCCAGCTCAGCCCGAAGAAGCCGGCGTCGTACAGCGAGGTGTGCCATTCGGCTTGTCGCGCCCAGTACTCGTCATCGGTCGACGAGGTCGGCAGCCCGGGGTTGTTGTCGGCGAGCCACGCTCGAAGGCGCGCCCGGAACTCCGCCTCGGCGGGCGAGTCACGAAAGTCCATCGACCGCTCCCAGCCGTGCACGCTCCAGCTGGCAGAGCTGCTCACCGTCGTCACCGAACCACTGCGACGACAACAGCGCCCGACGGAGGTACACGTGGACGCTGCACTCCCAGGTGTTTCCGATGCCACCGTGCACCTGGATCGCGGTCTCGCACACGGTGCGAGCGGCGCGTGCGCAATACGCCTTGGCCACCTGTCCCGCCATGCAGGCCTCTTGGGGCGCGAGGTTGTCGACGGCCCACGACGCATGCAGCGCGACACTGACGGAGCCCTCCATCAGGCAACGAGCGTCGGCGAGGAGGTGCTGCACCGCCTGGAACGACCCGACCGGCACGCCGTACTGACGCCGCTCGACCGCGTAGGCGACCGTCACGTCGAGCACACCGCGCATGACGCCCACGAGGTCGGCGCTCGTGACCGCGAGGCCGAGCGCCGCCCACCGCGCGAGGTCGTCGCGCGTGATGCCGCGATCCTGGTCGGGCACGAGCTCGACCGACGCGCCGGGCTGGATGGTGTGGACGACGCGCGTCAGATCGGACCCATCGCTCGGCGCGCCATGCGCGCCGTCGATGCGAACCTGCCCAAGCCGGTGATCCGATCCTTCGGGGACGAGCACGTACGCCGCGTCGAGCTCGCCGCCACTGTCGACGGCGTGAATGGTCGCGGTCGTGACGGAACCAGGCACCACCGCAGCGTCGAGCAGTGAGGACGCGAAGCCCACCACCGGTCCATCTCCTGCGGGCACGCCGGCGCGGCGCGCAAGGTCAGCTGCGAGCACGGGCCCCGCGAACGCAACGTCGGCGACTGCGCCACCGAGCGCGTCGGCGACGATTGCCGCCTCGACGCCGCTCGCAAGCGGCGCCCCGTCCCCTCCGTCGTCCCGGAGCGAGAGCCATCCTGCGTCGCGCACCGCGCCGGCCAGGCGCTTGGCGCGCGCAGCATCGTCGAGGTCGGCGACCGTGGACGGCCCGAGCTCCCGCGCGAGCTGGCGCGCCGAGCGTCGGAGCTCCGCCTGCTCCGCAGTGTCGCGGGTGTCCACAGGTAGAACCTAGTTTTCGCTATTTGAGAGTGCAATGCTCACGCGCGAGGGTCGCGACCCGGCCGCGCATACCGGGACCGGAGCAGCTATTCATCGAGGCCGAGGTGCTCGCTGACCTGCGGTTGGATCTCGAGCACCTTGAACCCGTCGGCGCTGGGCACGTAGAGGAGCCCCCTTGAGGCGTCGTAGTGGGCAATCCCGGCGTGCACGAGACCGCCGTGGTTGAAGTAGGCCACTTCGATCGGCTTCTTGGGGTTGCGGATGTCGAAGACGCGCAGCCCGGCGCTTCCAAACGACACCGCCGCGAACTTCACGTCGTCCGGGTTGGCGACCATTTGGTGGGCGATTGAGCTGTCGGCCCCCGAGGCGACCTTGGCCTCGCAGAACTTCGGCGTGTTGATGGCCAGCTCCAGCTTCGACACCCTCTTCGCCTTGTCGCGGGTGACTTCGGTGATGACCGCGTCGAAGGCCCAACCCAGCGCTTCCGGCCGGTTGCGCTTGCAGGTGTCGCCAATGCCGGCCTCGTTGGCGTGCAGCACGAACTCGCGGCCGTCGGCAGTCCGGAACCAGTCGACGCTATGGCCCGAACCGGGGGCCTTGGCCAGGACCCGCGGCGGGTCCTGCGTCAGATCGATGACGCGCAGGAAGGGCTTCGGTTCCCAATTCGCGGAAGTACCCCCAGACTGATCACCGACGTACAGCCGTGTGTCGGCCTCGTTCGTGTCAGGCGAATGGGACATCGGCGGCCACAACAGCGACGCCTGGAGCGGGTTCGCCCCGAGCGTGAAGGTCCCGGTATCACCTTGATCGCACAGGCTGAGATCGGCAGCGGCTACCTGCTTGTGTATCGGGTTGTACTGCGCGAGCACGTCGCACCAGTGGTTCGTGATCGTCCAGGTACTGGGGTCGTCGAGATCGGTGATGTCGACCTCCCAGACACCGAACGACGCGTAGACCTTGTTGCCCCCGTGGTCGATCCTGATGTCGTGGGGGAGCAAGTTCACGTTTATCCCGGTCAACCCGACGCTCGGCCACAGGATCTGGCCCTTCACCGCGGGATTCTCGCAGTCACTGATGTCGTAGACACCGCTGCCGGAGACCAGCACCGCCCGATCGTCGGTGACGACCGCACGCATGGTCTCCGATGCACCAAACGTCGGCACGCTCCCCACCTCTGTGGGGTTCAGTCGCTCACATCGATGACCAAGATCCTGTCGCCAGTCCGCACGTAGGCGCAGTGGTCGGCTCCCTGCAGGGCCCCGACGCTTGGGATCTCGGCGAGCAGCGTGAGGCCGCAGTTGAAGTTCGCCGTCTCCCCAGCCGGGACCTCACCCTGGATGCCTGGCTCCGGGGTGTCATCCGGGCCGCACAACGCCGGCGAGCGCCCCTCGTCAGCACGGTCGTTGTCTTGGGCGTGCACGGGCATCGCCGCCCCGACAACCAGCAACACGATCACCGAAGACAAAGCGATCGTCGTTCTCCAACGCAAGGACATCGATTCCCCCACTGCCGCCTGTTGACAGCTTCTGCCATTACTGGCAGGCCGTGTAAACTACGAATCCGGCGGGATGCTGTCAAGATCCAGGCGGGACGGGGGGAACCATGCGGGTTCGGGCTCGATGACGAGGAAGCGCCGTGAGCGGGGTGCCGCGCCCGTGCGCTGGCTGTCCGTGCTCGTCCTGGGGTTCGTGGCCGGAGCAGGCACGGTGATGCTCGCTGATCCGGGCACATCGACGAAGCGACTCGTCTTGAGCGCCGACACGTCGGCCGCCGGACACACCCACACCGAGAGCGACATCACCTACGACAAGCTGCCCAAGGCAACCAAGGCCGACGTCGACCAGGTGATCGCGCAGTGGGCGACCAAGTACGCGACCGCCGCCGACGCGGCCGAGGACGGCTGGTTCTTGGGCAGTCGAAGCCTGTACGGCATCGGCGCGCACTACGTCAAGGAAGTCCGCGGCCTGAGCGTCGCGACGCCCTTCGACCTCCCCAATCCGCCCGTCCTCCTCTTCGACGGCGACGGACCCGACGCGAAGTTCGCCGGCGTCAGCTACATCGTGGCCGAGTCGTCACCCGAAGGCTTCACCGGCAACTACGACTCCTGGCACTTCCATCCGTCGGTGTGCTCTCGCGGCGGCAGCATCGTGTCGTTGAGCGAAGAGGGCTCGGAGGTCTGGTACAGCGAGAGCGAATGCGTCGCCGCAGGCGGACAGGTGAGGCCGCTTGTCGCCGACAACATGATGCACTTGTGGATCGGACCGGAGTACATCGACAGCGCGCCGATCTTCGCTCACGACCACCCGAAGCTGTTCGACGGCTACAACCCCAAACGCGACGGCTGACCCCGTTGGCAACCCAGTCGCTGGCGACGCAGCTGAGGGTCAAGCGCTCGGAGATGATGATCTCGGAGCTCGAGGATGTTGCGCTCCGGCTGTTCGAGAAGCGCGGGTTCGACGAAGTCACGGTCGACGAGATCGCCTCTGAAGCGCGCATCTCGGCGCGAACGTTCTACCGCTACTTTCCGGCCAAAGAAGACGTGCTGCAGGTGAAGATCAACCAGCGCACCGAAGCATTGCGAGCCGCGCTGGCGGCGCGGCCCCCCCACGAGCCTCCGCTGCACTCGATCCGCCTCGCGCTCGAGGAAGCGGTCGGGCTGGAGGACACGACCCAGCTGAGACGATGGACTGCCGTGGTCGCGGCCACTCCGAGCGTGTTGCGGGCAGTGCTCGGCGGCATCCAGATGAAGAGCCAACGAGTGCTTTCGGAGTTCCTCGGTGCCCGCCTCGACATGCCGAGTGACGCACTGGTGCCGACGATGCTGGCGGCTGCAACCGACGGCATGATCCGCGCAGCCCAGACGCAGTGGTTCCTGCAAGGTGGAGACCTGGCCACGAAGGTCTCCGATGCCCTGGAGGTCCTCGAACGCGGGATCGGTGCTGATCCCAAGACCTGGTCGTGAGCATCCCGGAGACGACCGCAGTGCTCGAAGGTCCGATCCGCCAGATCGGCTACATCGTGCGCGATCTCGACGCGGCGGTGCAGTCGTGGTGTGCGCTGGGTGTCGGCCCGTGGTTCACGGTGCGCAACATGGAGCAGAAGGACTGCCGGTACCGAGGCGAGCTCTGCGAGCCAACGATCTCGATCGCGCTCGCGAACTCGGGCGCCATGCAGGTCGAGCTGATCCAACAGCACGACGACACCCCGAGCATCTACCGCGAGTTCATCGACGCGCGAGGCGAGGGCTACCACCAGCTCGCCTGGTGGGCCACCGACTTCGACGCCGTGATGCAGAAGGCGGCCGCCGCAGGGTGGCCCGCCGTCTGGTCGGGCGACGGCGGCGCGGTGCGGTTCGCCTACTTCGAGCCCAACCCCGAGATCAGTACCGTGTTCGAGGTGATGGAGCTCAACGACACCAGTCGAGGCATGGTCGATCTGGTCGCGATCGCCGCGGCGCACTGGGACGGGGTCAGCGATCCAGTCCGATCACTCGTCTGAGTCCGATGAGCGACGAGCTGGTGCGCGAGCGGCGGGGTGCCGTGCTGGTGGCCCGCCTCAATCGGCCCGACGCGCGGAACGCGCTCTCCCCCGAGATCATCCGCGGCATCAGTGCGGCGGTCGTCGACGCCGAGACGGATGCCGAGATCCGCGCGGTCGTGCTCACCGGAACCGGCGACAAGGCGTTCTGCGCGGGCATGGACCTGCGCGCCTTCGCCGCTGGTGGCGAGACGTCCCTGGACGAAGATGCGTCGCGCGGCTTCTTCCGGTTGCTCGAGGGCGACGTGGGCGTCCCCGTCGTGGGTGCCGCCAACGCCACCGCGGTGGCCGGCGGCTTCGAATTGCTGCTCGGCTGCGACATGATCGTCGCGTCGTCAGAGGCCGAGTTCGGCCTGCCCGAGGTGAAGCGTGGGCTCTTCCCAGCCGGGAACGGAACATCGCTCGGCACCAGGATCCCACTCGCCGTCGCGTTGGAGATGGCGCTCACCGGCGATGCGATCACCGCCGCGCGCGCCCATGACCTCGGCTTGGTGAACGCAGTGGTGCCACCCGATGAGGTGATGCCGCGCGCGGTGGCGCTTGCAGATCGGATCGCCGCGAACGGGCCCCTCGGTGTGAAGGCGGTGAAGGAGCTCGTCCGTATGAGCATCTCGGATCCGGCGCGCGCCCTCGATCGTCGCCGCGAATGGCAGGAGATCGTGTTCGCCAGCGAGGACGCCAAGGAAGGCGCGACCGCATTCGTCGAGAAACGAGCACCGGTGTGGAAGGGTCGCTGACGTGAAGGCGGTGCGGGGCACTGAGGGTGGCGTCGATGTCGTCGACGTCGACGAGCCGCCGGGCACGGGCGAGCTCCTCGAGATGCGGTCGACGAGCGTGTGCGCGTCGGACTTGATGTACATCGACTTGGGCAGCCGGCAGATCCTTGGTCACGAGCTCGCCGGCGTCCGCGAGGACGGCACCGCGGTCGTCGTCGAAGCCATCTACGGGTGCATGGAGTGCGAGCAGTGTCTGCGCGGGGCCTACAACCTCTGCCCCACGCACGGGCAGCGCGCACTCGGCATCTCCGCCGACGGCGGGATGGCCGAGCAGTTCCGCGCCCCCGCAGCACGTCTGGTTCCATTGCCATCCGGCATCGATGTCGCCGACGCGTCGATTGTCGAGCCGACGAGCGTCTCGTGGCACGCGCTGCGCCTCGCCGAGACGGGTCCGGGAATGCGGGTCGCGGTTGTTGGCGCGGGCGCGCTCGGCCTGCTCGCCGTCGCCGGGGCCCGCCGCATGGGCGCCGAGGATGTGAGCCTCGAGGCGCGCCACCCGCATCAGCGGGAAGCGGGCGAGCGCCTGGGCGCGAGCGTTGGCACGAAGGGTGCGTACGACGTGGTCGTCGAGGCTGCCGGCTCCACCGAGAGTCTCGCCCGGTCGATCGAGCTGGCCGCGCCCGGAGGCACGGTCGTCGTGCTCGGTGTCCACCTCGGCACGGTCGAGGTGGACTGGATGCCGCTGTTCAACCGGGAAGCACGCATCATCCCGTCACTCGGGTACTGCCGCCACGACGAGAGGCGCGAGATGGAAGACGCCGCCGCGATGATCGCCGACGATCCGGAGATCGCCCGGACGGTCATCACGCACCGGTTCCCCATCGAAGACTCTGCCGAGGCGTTTCGTGTCGCCGGCGACAAGGCATCCGGTGCGATCCGGGTCGTCATCGA
>JBBECS010000032.1:78774-89281 GCA_040881685.1 Acidimicrobiia bacterium
ACGTCCACTGGCTTGTCGAGGAACCGGACCATGTACGGGTCGGCACCCGCGTTGTAGATCAGCAGGCCGACGTCGAGGTCGGCGGTCGCTGCCGCGAGCTCGTCACCCGCATTCGCCGTGCTGAGATCCAGCGCGAGCGCCCTCGTCGTGGTGGCGACGGTGGCTGCCACGTCGTCGAGCGCCTCCTGACGGCGCGCTACGAGCACCACGTTGACGCCGCGGTCACCGAGCAGCCGAGCGACCGAGGCGCCCACGCCTTCGGATGCGCCGGCCACGACTGCCCACGGCCCATAGCGCTCCGCGAATTCGACCGGTTCGGAAGCCGCACTCACCCGAGGACTCCTTCGGACGCAAGGAGGCGGGTCATCGAGTACGTCCTGTTGCAGATCCGCCAACCGTCAGCGGCGCGCACGAGCTCGTCGGCGTAGTGGCCGACGGCCTCGACCCACCGCAATGGATCCTCAGTGAGGGTCAGCACGACATGCACGTAGGACGCTGCCGACGCGGTGTCGCCGTCGACGTCGATGACGAAGTTCGACATCATGTGCTGGGTTGCGATCATGTGCTCGTGGGCGCCCGTCATGTACTCCGTGATGGCATCGACACCGTCCCAGACCCCGGTATCGCCATAGTCGGCATGGACATCGGCAGTGAAGCAGGTCCGGAACAGCGGCCAGCTCTTGGTGTCGATGCCGGTGGCGTACCGGACGAGCACGTCGTGGATCTGCTCGCGATCTGAACGGTCTGCGCTCACGAGGCCGCGTCGGCCCGCGCCCGGAGCTCGTCCTTCACGACCTTGCCCGTCGCGTTGACTGGCAGCGCGTCGAGGAACTCGACGCTGCGGGGCACCTTGAAGTTCGCCATCTCACCGCGTGCCCACTCGATGATCTCGGCCGCATCGATCGGTGGTCCGGGATCGAGCACCACGAACGCCTTCGGGACCTCGCCGAGTCGGTCGTCGGGCACACCGATCACCGCCACCTGGGCGATGCGCGGGTGCCCGAGCAGGAGGTTCTCGATCTCCGCCGGGTAGGCGTTGAACCCGCCGACGATGAACATGTCCTTGATCCGTCCGACGATGCGCAGGTACCCATCGGCGTCCAACGTGCCGAGGTCACCAGTGTGCAGCCATCCCTCGGTGTCGATGGTGGCGGCCGTCGCGTCGGGGTCGTCGAAGTAGCTGCGCATCACGGTCTCCCCGCGCACCACCACCTCCCCTGGCTCCCCGATCGGTGCGTCTGCTCCCGCCTCGGTCACGGTGCGCACCTCGAACCCGGGCCACGGCACCCCGACCGTCGTCGCGATGTGATCGAAGTCGTCATCAGGCTTGCTGCCGGTGACGGTCCCGGCCTCGGTGAGTCCGTAGCCCGTGACGATGCGCTCGAACGGCAGCTCTTCGCGAACCCGGCGGATGAGCTCCACCGGGATGTCGGCGGCACCGGTGACCGCGGTGCGCAGGCTCGAGATGTCGCGGCTCGTGCGATCGGGATGGTCGAGCAACGAGAAGTAGATGGTGGGCGGGCCGGGGAGCATCGAGACGCGCTCGCGCTCCACGAGCTCGAGCACCACGCCGGCATCAAAGACGGCGACGGGGATCATGGTGGCGCCGCGCAGGAGCGACGCCAGGCACCCCGCCTTGTACCCGAAGATGTGGAAGAACGGGTTCGCGATGAGGTACCGATCACCCGTGCGCAGATCGGCGAAGTCGCACCAATCGAGGAAGGCGCGCAGTGTCTGGCCGTGCGTCATCACGACGCCCTTTGGGTTGCCGGTGGTGCCCGAGGTGAAGACCACGTCGCTCGGGTCGTCGGGGCCGATGGACGCGACGCGGTCGTCGAGGACCGCGTCGGTGACCGCACCTCCTCGGGCGAGGAACTCGTCCCACCCGATGCTCGCGCCGTCGGGATCGCCCGAGAGCAGGACGGTGTGCTCGAGCGCGGGGAGCTCGACCCCCGCGTCTGCGAGCAGCGCTGGGTAGTCCGTGTCGAGGAACCCACGCACGGTGAACAGCGCGCGGGCGCGGCTGCGATCGAGGATGTAGGCGGCCTCGGCACCCTTGAAGCGCGTGTTCACCGGGACGAGCACGCCGCCCGCCGTCGTCACGCCGAGCGCGGCGACGATCCACTCGAGCGAGTTCGGTGCCCATATGGCGACCCGATCGCCGCACTCGATGCCCGACGCGAGCAAGGCCCGGGCGGCGTCCGCGACCGCGGCGACGAGCTCGTGGAAGGTGACGCGCCGATCACCGTCGACGACGGCTTCGGCGTCGCCGAACCGGCGCGTCGCGTCCCGCACCATCGCGGGAATCGTCGGCCAGGTGACCTCGCTGCGCACGTACACCCCCCGCGCGGGTCGGAGAACGAGGTTAGCAATTAACGGATACCGGCTTATCATCGAGCCACGACCACGACCCGGGAACCTCTCTGATGGAGCTGCACGACCACGAGTACCACCTGCTCACCGTGGTCGACGTCGTCGACGAGACCGCCGACACTCGATCGTTCACCCTCGAGATCCCGCCCGAGCTCGAGGACACGTTCGCCTACTCGGCCGGGCAGTTCTGCACGTTCCGCGCCACGATCGACGGCGCGCCGGTCGTGCGCTGCTACTCGATGTCGAGCTCGCCGGATACCGACGACCCCTTCACGACGGCGGTCAAGCGCGTCCCCGAAGGGCTCATGTCGAACTGGATGAACGACACGTTGGCGCCGGGCGACACCCTCGAGGTGCTCCGCCCCACGGGCCTCTTCGTCCTCCACGACCGTGACGTGCCGATCGTCGCGTTCGCAGGCGGCAGCGGTATCACGCCCGTGATCTCGATCGTCAAGAGCGCGCTCGCTACCACCAACCGGCGGATCCAGCTGGTGTACGCGAACCGCGACGCGGACGCGGTGATCTTCGCCGGCGACCTCGAGCGATTGCGCTCGGAGTCCGATGGCCTGCTCTCGGTGCACCATCACCTCGACTCGGACGGCGGGTTCCTCGACGCCGCGCAGTGCGCGGCATTCGTGGGCGACGATGTGCACGCGGACTTCTACGTGTGCGGGCCGGGGCTGTACATGGACGTGGTCGAAGCGGGGCTCAACACGCTCGGCGTCACACCGGACCGGGTGTTCATCGAGCGGTTCGACGTTCCGGAACCCGCGGCCGCGAGCGTCGACGTCGAGGCCTCCACCGAGTCGGTGGTGATCAAGCTCGCCCAGCATGAGAACACGGTGCCGTACCAAGCGGGTGACACCATCCTCGAGACCGCGCGGCGCGCGGGGTTGAGCCCGCCCTTCTCGTGCGAGCAGGGCAACTGCGCCACCTGCATGGCCCATCTCGACGACGGCACGGTCACGATGCGAGTGAACAATGCGCTGTCACCGGACGAGGTCGATGAGGGCTGGGTCCTCACCTGCCAGAGCCTGCCCACCAGCCCGAAGGTGGTCGTCGACTACGACGCTTGATCGTCTCCATCGAGCAGCTCGCGGGTGTGCTCGTGCAGGCGCGGCGGCACCCGGTACTCCTGGGTCGCGTCCGTGACCCGGATCGGGTTGCCGACCATTCGCAACGGACCTTCGGGCGTATCGACGGCCACCACCATGCCGCGACTTCGAACGAGGTCACCGTCGAGCGCGTCGGCAAGGTTGACGACCTCACCGACGGGGATCCCGAGCGGGCGCAGACGCGCCACCCACTCTGCCGCCGAAGCCTTCTGGAACTCCGCGCCGAGCCCGGCAAGGAGCTCGTCTCGATGCTCGAACCGGGTGCGCATCGTCGAGAAGCGCGGGTCGTCCGCCCATTCGGGCCGACCGACCTCGGTGCAGACGCGGCGCCAGAACTCGTCGTGGCTCACGAACAGCGCGAGGTGGCCCGACGCTGTCTCGAACAGCTGCGCCGGCACATAGAAGGTGTGCGCGCCGAGCGGCTGCCGCGTCGGCACTTCGCCTCCGTTGAGGTAGGCGGCGGCCTTGTAGTTGAGCTGCGAGAGCATCACGTCGAACAACGAGACGTCGACCTGGCCACCCGTGCCTTCGAGCACCTTGGCCACGAGCCCGAGCGCCGCCATTGCTCCGGTGGAGTTGTCCACTGCGGAGTACCCGGCGAGCGTGGGCGGTCCGTCGGGCTCACCCGTCATCGCGGCGACGCCGGTACCGGCCTGGATCACGTAGTCGAATGCGGGCCAATCGGAGGCGGGGCCGTCGAGCCCGTACCCCGTGAGCGCGACGCACACGATCTTCGGGTTGAAGTGTCGCAGCGACTCGTAGTCGAGACCGAGCTTGCGGATCGTCGCCGGCCGCATGTTCACGAGCAGCGCGTGCGCGGTGGCCGCGAGCTTCCCGAGCTCCGCCTGTCCCTCGGAAGTGGAGAGATCGATGTGCACGCTGCGCTTGTTGCGGTTCAAGCTCGCGAAGTAGACGTTGTGCCCGTCGACGACGTTCGAGCCCACCTGTCGCGATAGGTCGCCGTCGATCGGCTCGATCTTGATCACGTCGGCGCCGAGGTCCGCGAGCAGCATCCCGCCGAACGGCCCGGCGAGGACGTGGCCGACCTCCAGCACGCGGATCCCGGCGAGCGGCCCCGCAGGCGGCGTGCTCACGCGCGGATCAGCCTTCCCGCTCTTGGCGCCTGGCGGCGCCGGGCCGCTCGGCCCCGGCTCCGGCGGCGCAGGGTACCTGCGCCGCTGACCCTCGCCTCAAAGGTCGGGGCAGACCGACGCGAGGAACGCCTCGGTCCGGCGTCGTGACTCGATGCGCGCCTCGCGGTCGGAGCCCATCGGGAGGATCCGGAAGGAGAGGTCGGTGGCACCGGCGTCGCGGAAGCTCTGCAGGCGCGCGAGCACGGCGGATTCGTCACCCGCAGCCAACAGGTCGCCGACCTCGCGAGCGTCCCCCTGCTCGAGAAGCCGCTCGTAGTTCGGTGAGTACTCGGCGTGACCGAGCGCCTGGTTCGACCAGGCCCGCGCCGCGTCCACTTCATCGTTCGCGCACACCACGACCGGAAGGCCAGCCACGATCCGCGGGCTCGGACGGCCCGCCTCCTCGGCCGCCTTCGTGATGCGCGGGACGATGTGATCACCGATGGCGCGCTCGTCCGCCATCCAGAGGATGGTGCCGGATGCGTGCTCGCCTGCGACTCGCAGCATCACCGGCGCGAGCGCGGAGACCAGGATCGGCGTCGGGGCGATGTCGGTGATGTCGAGCGGGTTGTGAACGCGAAAGCTGTCGTTCTCGACGTCGACCGGCGCGGGACCATTGAACGCGGCGTTGAGCACCTCGACGTAGTCGCGCACGAGGCGCGCGGGACGCTCGTAGTGCAGGCCGAGCATGTCCTCGACGATCCAGTGGTGTGACGGCCCGAGCCCCAACGTGAACCGGCCCTCGCACACCGCCTGCGTCGCGAGCGCTTGCTGCGCCATCGCGACCGGGTGACGCGTCTGGATCGGCATCACTGCCGTTCCCAGCTCGACGCTCGTGGTCGCCCGAGCCATCAGCACGATCGCGGTGAGGGCGTCGAACTCGTCCGGGATCTGCGGCACCCAGATCGACGTGAAGCCGGCCGCCTCGGCCGCCTCGGCATCGGCGACGAGCTTCGCGACCTTCTCGCGGTAGCGCCCCCGCTCGGGACCGATCATCAACCCGAACCGCACCGCTGTCCCCCTTGAGCGACGGTAATGGCATTCTCACCAAGAGAGAGCCAGCCTTGCACACGCCCTGGACCTCGTCCATACTCACCCAGCCATGAACAAAGAGGATGCATGACCCGCGTGGCAGTGGTGACGGGCGGTGCGTCCGGCATGGGCCTGGCGATCGGCCAGCGGCTCGCAGCGGACGGGCACCGGGTCGCGCTCCTCGACCTCGACGGCGGCGCGGCCGAGCGTGCGGCCGCGGACGTGCGGGGCACGGGCGCGCAAGCGATCGCGGCCACGGTCGACGTCGCAGACCGGGGCGCCGTCGATGCGGCGCTGGAGCTCGTCCGCGAGGAGCTTGGGCCGGTCGAGATCATGGTAACGAGCGCGGGACTCGACGCGTTCTCACCCTTCACCGACATCAGCGCGGAGATGTGGGACCGAATCATCGCCGTGAACCTCACTGGCACGTTCCACTGCCTTCAGGCGGCGGTGCCCGACATGCTTGCGGCCGGTTGGGGCCGGATCGTGACGATCTCGTCGTCGAGCGCGCAGGGTGGTGCAGCGCGGATGGCGCACTACGTCGCTTCGAAGGGAGGCGTGATCGGACTGACGAAGGCGCTCGCCGTCGAGCTCGGACCCCACGGCATCACCGTGAACACGATCCCACCGGGCGCGATCGACACACCGATGTCGCGCCGCGCGCAAGAATCCGGTTCGCTCCCCGACACTGAGATCATCGCCAAGATGATCCCGGTACGCAGGACGGGAACACCTGAGGACATCGCTGCCGCGTGTGCCTTCCTGTGCTCGGAGGAAGCCGGGTACATCACCGGCCAACAGATCAACCTCAACGGCGGCAGGTACCTATGAGCTCGACTGGCCCTCGAATCGCGCCACTGCCCACCGACGAGTGGAGCGATGAGGAGACCGCGGCACTTCGCGCCGTGTACGGCAACAAACCGGCCGACGCGCTCCTGTCCGACGACCCGGACTCACAGCCAATGCCGAACGTCCTCGCGACGCTGATGCGCCATCCCGCGCTTGCGCGGCCGTTTCTCAAGTACAACCACGCGCTCATGACCACACCGACCGTGGCGCCAAGACTGCGAGAGCTCATGGTTCTCCGCGTGGCGTATCGCACGCGCTCGACGTACGAGTGGGCGCAACACGTTCGCTTGGCACCGCGCTTCGAGATCACTGCCGAAGAGCTCGATGCCATCGCGCGCGGGGCCGACGCCGGCGTCTGGTCACCGCTCGAAACGGAGCTGCTCAGAGCGACTGACCAGCTCCTCGACCACTACCGCATCGACGACGACACGTGGTCTCGACTCGCCGAGCATCTCGACGAGCACCAGCTCATCGAGGTGGCGTTCATCGTGGGCACGTACACGTGCCTGGCGATGGTGTTCAACAGCGTCGGCCTCGAGCTCGATCCCGACCTCGACCCGAGCGCCGCTCCCCCGCTGCCCGACTCGGACGCGTAGGCCCCGCCGGAGCTTTCTACGGGGTCGTCGGAACTGCGGAGAGCGACCGCATGCTCTCGACGAGCTCCTCGATCGCAGTGCCCGTCGGGTAGACCGCGGCGGCGCCTGCCTTCTCGAGCTTCGCGACGTCGCGCTTGGGGATCGTGCCCCCGACCACGAGCAGCACGTCGTCGGCACCAGCCGCGCGCAGTGCATCCGCGGTCTTCTTGGTGAGCGCGACATGAGCGCCGCTGAGGATGCTCAGCCCCACGATGCGCACGTCCTCTTGCACCGCGACCGCGGCGATCGTCTCAGGACGTTGTCGGATCCCGAGGTAGATCACCTCGAACCCCGCGTCCCGCAGCGCGCGCGCCACGAGCTTCGCCCCTCGGTCGTGACCGTCGAGCCCGGGCTTACCGACCAGGACGCGTACCGGCGACATCAGAAGACCGCGGGCTGCTGGAACTCGCCCCACTCGTCCTTGAGCACGTCGACCATCTCCCCCACCGTGCAGTACGCCTTCGCGCAGTCCACCAGCAGCGGCATGAGGTTGACGTCGTCCTGGGCCGCGGCCTTGCCCAAGGCGCCGAGCGTCGCCTGCACGTCGCTCGCAGAACGCGTGCGCTTGGCGTCCGCGAGCCTCGCGAGCTGCCGCGCCCGACCCTCTTCATTCAGCTCGTAGCCCTCGACCTCGGGTGGCTCCTCGTCGGTCTGGAACCGGTTCACGCCAACGATCTCGCGCTCCCCCGACGCGACCGCTTGCTGCACGCGAAACGCCTCCTCCGCGATGAGACGGTGCAGGTACCCCTCTTCGACTGCTCGCACCATCCCGCCCCGGCGTTCGAGGTTGTCCATGATCTCGATGACGCGACCTTCCATCTCGTCGGTCAGCGCCTCGACGTAGTACGAACCCCCCAACGGATCGGCGACGCGCGCCACACCCGTCTCGTACGCGAGCACCTGTTGCGTACGCAGCGCGAGCGTTGCCGAGTCCTCGCTAGGGAGCGCGAACGGCTCGTCCCACGCGGCGGTGAACATCGACTGCACTCCGCCCAGCACCGACGCAAGCGCCTCGTAGGCCACGCGCACGATGTTGTTGTGCGCCTGCGGCGCGTACAACGACGCGCCACCGGCGACGCAGCCGACACGGAACATGCACGAGCGGTCCTCTTTCGCGTCGTAGCGCTCGCGCACGATGCGCGCCCACCGGCGCCGCCCGGCCCGGTACTTCGCGATCTCCTCGAAGAAGTCGCCGTGCGTGTAGAAGAAGAACGACACCTGCGGTGCGAACTCGTCGATCGTCATCCGCCCCCGCCCGATCACCTCGTCGCAGTACGTGATGCCGTCCATCAGCGTGAACGCCATCTCCTGCGCCGCGTTGGCACCGGCGTCACGGAAGTGCGCGCCGGCGACCGAGATCGCGTTGAAGCGCGGGATCTCGTCGGCGCAGAACTCGATCGTGTCGGCAATGAGCCGGAGCGACGGGCGCGGTGGCCAGATCCACGTGCCGCGGCTCACGTACTCCTTGAGGATGTCGTTCTGGATGGTGCCCCGCAGCTGGGCCCGGTCGACGCCTTGCTTCTCACCGGCCGCGACGTAGAAGGCGAGGATGATCGCCGCCGTCCCGTTGATCGTGAAGCTCGTGCTGATCGCGTCGAGCGGGATCTGATCGAACAGGATCTCGACATCGGCGAGAGTGTCGAGCGCGACGCCCACGCGGCCGACCTCTTCTTCCACATCAGGATGATCGGAGTCGTAGCCGCATTGGGTGGGGAGGTCGAACGCCACCGAGAGCCCGGTGCCCCCCTGCTCGAGGAGGTAGCGGTAGCGCTCGTTCGACTCTTCCGCGGTGCCGAAGCCCGAGTACTGGCGGATGGTCCACACGCGACCGCGGTAGCCGTCGGGGAAGTTGCCGCGCGTGAACGGGAACGTACCCGGGGGTGGGATCGATTCGGCTGGCGGGAGATCGGCGGGCCCGTAGCTCTCGGCCAGCGGGATCCCGGCCTCGCTGCGCACCGCGCCGTCCCCCATCACCACGGTCGATTCTGCTTCGGCGTCCCGGCCATCCGGCCACGCCTCCGCTTCATCTCCATGTCAGCGAGCGTAACGGAAATGACCGAAGTCGAGAAGGGCGCCTACGAAATCTGAGAGTGGTATTCTCGCCCGTGATGGGCAACCCCGCGACGCGGACGTCGGGTGACGTGCGGGTCGAGATCAAAGCCGGCGTCGCCGTCGTCACCATCGACCGACCCGAAGCGCGCAACGCGATCAGCCTCGGGACCGCCGATGAGCTCGATGCGAGCCTCGACAAGATCGAGGCGGCGGACGCGGCAGTAGTCGTGATCCGCGGCGGTGGCGACCGGGCGTTCGTCTCGGGCGGCGACCTCAAGGAGCTCAGCGCCATCCGCACCCACGCCGACGCCGTCGGCATGGCCAGTCGCATCCGGCGTCTGCTGGATCGGATCGCCACCTTCCCAGTGCCGGTGGTCGCAGCATTGAACGGGCACGCCATGGGCGGCGGCGCCGAGGTCGCCATCGCGGCCGACATCCGCATCGCCGCCGACGATGTGAAGATCGGCTTCAACCAGGTGGCCCTCGGCATCATGCCGGCCTGGGGTGGTGCGGAGCGGCTGGCCCACGTGATCGGTCGGGGGCGGGCCCTCCTCGCCATCGCGACCGGTGAGCTCTACGACGCGCCGGCGGCCCATCGCCTCGGGCTCGTCGACATCGTCGTGCCCCGCGCCAGCTTCGACGACGAATGGCGCAAGCTCGCGCGCGCGATGGCGGCTTCGGCGCCCGGGACGACGCGCGCGGTGAAGGCCGTGATCGGAGCCTCGGCCCCCGCGGCTCACCCCGAGCTCGAGGCGGACGCCACCGACGCGTTCGCACGACTGTGGACCGCCGATGCGCACTGGGCCGCGGTCGACGCCATGGAGCAGAAGCGGAGAACGGGTTGATGCACACCCAGCAAAGACGCTTTCTCAAACCAGCGCGCGGGTACGGTCGGACGAATGGAAGCGGGTTCTGAGATGGCCGCAGCCAAGACCGAAGACGTCAGCGAACCCGCGTGGCGCAAGCGTGCTGTCTCGCGAAGCCTGCACGCCGCGCGCTCCCGGGCCGAGCAGCGAGTCCAGCGATTCCTGGATGCTGCGTTCGAGCTGATCGACGAGAAGGGCACCGCCGACTTCACGATCCAAGAGGTCATCGACCGCTCGAAGCAGTCGCTGCGCGGCTTCTACCAGTACTTCGACGGCAAGGACGAGCTGTTGCTCGCCCTCTACGAAGACTCGATCGTCGAGTCGGCGGCAGACCTCAGCGACGCGATCGAGGGCATCTCCGACCCCATGGCGCGTCTCCGCGCCTTCGCCATCCGGCTCCACGAGTGGTGCGAACCCGTCACGACACCCCGCAAGCGCGGTGCGCACAACCG
>JBBECS010000033.1 GCA_040881685.1 Acidimicrobiia bacterium
GGGGGGGGGGGGGGGGGGGGGCGCCCCCCCCCTACACCCAGGAGAGGGAGCCTGCGACCTCGACCAGAGAGCTGGTTCCCGGCCCGCAGGGAGCGACCGAATGAAGAATGTGCTGTATCCACAGGTAGCGTGGTAGGAAACGGCCCGCGCGAAGGGCTTCTACGGCATTCGGGTACGAGCGCTCGGGAGGACAACGGCGACATGCCCAACCTGCTGCCCGACTGGTCATTCGATCTGCCGTGGGGTCTGGGCGAGTTCGACGTGCGAGCCGCCGGCCGCTTGATCTGGTTCAGCATCCTCTTGATCTACGGCATCGTGATCGTCGTCGCGCTGATCAAGCCGCCCTTGCTCAAGCGACCCTTCCCGAACGTGGTCGGCTACGCGTTGATCCCCGGGATCATCATCGGCGGGTTGCTGCTCGGGAAGTTCATCCCGTCACTCCAGCGCACGATCATCCTCGGCGCCATCGCCGCGCTCGCCGCGCACATCCTGATGCTGGTGCTCAGCCGGAAGCCACGCGATCCCGACCGGCCCGCTACGTGGGCAGAGTGCTTCGCGGGCGCCACCGCCGCGTTCGCACTGTTCGCGCTCGCGTACGCGATCGTGCCGCACGAATGGCTCACGTTCGCCAACGCGCAACTCGAGTGGGGCGACAACTCGAAGTTCATCTTCCAGAGCACCGACGACATCCTCGGGCTGATCAACATCCACTACCCGTTCAGCATGGACTATCCGGCGCTGCGCGACATCGTCGTCACGATGATCTATGCGGTGCTCCTCGGTCTGAACGTGAAGCTGTGGATCATGTGGCAGCACCGCTTCGAAGTGAAGGCGGCGCCCGATGCCACCGAGACCGCACCGGAGCGGCGCTCGCGCTTCGGCCGTCCGCTTCGTCGCACGCAGCCCGAGCCCTCCGGTCCGGTCGCGCCCGCACCCGAGGGGGCGTAGCGATGGCCAAGACCGATGCCAACCCGCCGATGCCCGACTTCATCACCGACTACCAGCTCCAAGAAGTCGACCCCGCGTTCCTGACCCAGTCGGTGAAGCCCAAGCAGTTCCTGCACATCGATCAAGCCGAGTGCATCCTCTGCGAGGGCTGCGTGGACATCTGCCCGTGGAAGTGCATCCACATGGTGTCGGTCTCGGCGATCTCGGAGGCGATCGGCACCGATCAGCCGGGTGAGGATCCCCGCGATCACGTGGCCTTCATCGTCGACGAGGACATCTGCACCCGGTGTGCCCTGTGCGTGGACCGGTGTCCCACTGGTGTCATCATCCTCGGCAAGCTCGATCCCAACGTCGCCGAAGGCGACCCCCACACGCGTACGAATCGCCACGGCTATTCGTACGGCGTGCGGTTCTGACCCAGGAGCACTTGGTGGCCAACGGCAACGGCAGCGGCAACGGGCACGGGCCCCGTGAGCGCGTCTCTGCCGCGCTCGAGAAGGTCGACGAGAAAGTCCGCGGGTCGCAAGCGTGGACCGCCATCTTCCGACCGGGTTCGATCTACCGGCGCGGCTACACCGACAGCCCCCGCAACCGCTCCTACGTGATCATGAACAACGTGCTGTACCACCTTCACCCGGTGAAGGTGAAGCGGCACGCGGTGAAGGTGTCGTACACCCTCTGCCTCGGCGGCCTGTCGTTCTTCCTGTTCATCCTGCTCACGGTCACCGGCATCTTCTTGATGTTCTTCTACCGGCCGACGGAAGCCGCGGCGTGGCCAGACATCAAGACGCTCGAGACCGCGGTCATGTTCGGCTCGCTCGTCCGCAACATGCACCGGTGGGCCGCGCACCTCATGGTGATCTCGGTCTTCCTGCACATGTGTCGCGTCTTCTACCACGGTGCCTACAAGACGCCGCGCGAGTTCAACTGGGTGATCGGCGTCGTGCTCCTGCTGCTCACGCTGCTGCTCTCGTTCACCGGCTACCTCCTGCCCTGGGACCAGCTCGCACTCTGGGCCGTGACCGTCGGCACGAGCATGGCGGGGTACACCCCTGTCTTCGGTGACGGCGTGAAATACGTGGCCCTCGGATCGAACGAGATCAGTGGTGACACGTTGCTCCGGTGGTACGTGCTCCATGTGCTCCTCTTACCCTTCGTCATCGTGATCTTCATGGCTGTCCACTTCTGGCGTGTCCGGAAGGACGGCGGGATCACGGGACCGCTCTAGGCCGCGCGAAGGAGACGCCGACACCCATGGCCGAGGTTCCCGAACACCTGCTGGCGCGCTCCCGCGAGCGCCGCAAGGCGCTCGGCCTCCCCGTGCCCGGTGAGGAAGAGGGCGAAGCCCCCGCAGCAGCCGACGCCGCTCCGCCCGCGGGTGGTGGCGGCGACGTGCCACCCACGGGTGGTGGCGGCGACGAAGGCCCGCCCGCCGGTGACGGTGGTGGCGACGGCGGCGATGGTGCGGACGGCGGCGGCGACACCGGCGGCATCCCCGCGCACCTGCTCGAGCGCTCGAAGCGGCGACGCGCCGCGCTCGCCGGCGATGCCGCGCCCGCCGCGCCCGCCGCGGCCGCGGCCGGTGGTGGTGGAGGGACGGCGACCGCGGTAGCCGCGCCGGCGGCACCCACGGCCACGGGTCCGGGCGGTCACACCCAGCGACTGCTCACGGTGGTCAAGTCGGGCTCGATCCAGCAGACGCGCGCCGAGGCCCAGGACAAGGTGCACGTGTGGCCTCACCTGCTGGTGATCGAGTTCGCCTCCCTCCTGATCGTGACCGCCGCGTTGACAGTGTTCTCCGCCGTGGTGCGCGCGCCGCTGCTGAGCGGCGCCGACTTCAACAAGACACCGAACCCGTCGAAGGCGCCGTGGTACTTCCTCGGTCTTCAGGAGCTCCTGACGATGTTCCACCCGATGGTGGCGGGGGTCACGATCCCCGGCGTGGCCCTGGGCCTGCTCATGCTGGCGCCGTTCATCGACAAGAACCCGTCGCACAAGCCGAAGGACCGCAAGTTTGCGATCGCGGTCTTCACCATGTTCATCATGATGTGGGCGGTGCTCGTCATCATCGGCTCGTTCTTCCGGGGCAAGGGTTTCAACTTCGTGTTCCCCTGGAACGACGGCATCTTCTTCGAGCTGTAGGAGCAGGACGTGGAGATCGCGGTTGGCGTGGTCATCGTGCTCGGCCTGGGCGCGGTCGCGCTGTTGGCCACCGCGCGCACCCGAGCGGCAACCGGGCGACTCACTCGCGAGACGCGTCGCGCCGATGCGTCACAGCTCGCGCCCGGCGCGGAGCCGGAACCGGTTGCAGGCAAGGATGTCGAGCCGGTCGACGATGCTGCTCGCGCCCGGGCCGACCAGTCCCGCCGGGCCGCGGAAGGCGGTTCGCTCGTGCCGACCGGCGAGGCGGCGGTAGCGCGCTACGAGCCGGTCGACCTCGAAGAGCTGGGCGTGACGCGCCGCCAGTTCTTCAACCGGGGAATCCTCGCGAGCCTCGGCGTCGGCGCGGGGGCGTTCGGCGTGGCATCGCTCGCCTTCCTGTGGCCATCCACCGGCGGGGGGTTCGGTGACGTGGTCACCGTGGGAAGCATCGACGAGATCGACGACAAGCTCGCGACGAAGACACCCTTCTACAACGCCGGCGCGCGCACGTACATCCAGCCGTACCCGAAGAACGCGATCAAGAAGGCGAAGAACGCTTACGACTCGCGCTTGCTCCCGGGGATGGAGGCGGGATACGTCGCGCTGTACCAGAAGTGCCCGCATCTCGGCTGCCGGGTGCCCTGGTGTCCGTCGTCGCAGTGGTTCGAGTGCCCGTGCCACGGATCGAAGTACAACCGGGTCGGCGAGAAGAAGGGCGGGCCCGCCCCACGCGGGATGGACCGCTTCGTGATCACCATCCAGGACGACGACATCATCGTCGACACGAGCGAGCCGCTCCAGGGGCCGCCGATCGGCACCGACACCACCGGTCAGGGCCAAGAAGGCGCTCCGTGCGTGTGAGGTCTCCGGAGGCGAACGCCCGCGCCGCAGGTACCCTGCGGCGCAGTGAGTCATGGCCCGAGCGGCCCGGCCCGCAGGGCCGAGAGCGGGGTAGGTAGTGAGCTTCAAGCTCTCGCTCATCCTGCTGAACGTCATCGCGATCGGGGCGACGCTCTCGGTGATCGCCTGGTACGTCCTCAGCAAGGAGCGCAACCCGGAACCCGAGCCGGCCAACCTGACGCCGTTCCTGGCGGACGACGCGCTCGAAGGGCGCCGACTCGAACGCGTCCTCGGTTGGTCGCTGCTGATGAGCGCCGTGATGATCATCGCCCTCGTCGCGTACTTCATCTGGGAGCCGTTCCGCACCGCCGATGCCAAGGACCAGTTCCTCGATCGGTCGATCGAGCGCGGCGCGGTGCTCTTCGCCAACGAGACGAGTCCGGTCTACGAATCGGAGTTCTCGCTGCTCTGCGCCGACTGTCACGGCCCTGAGGCGACGGGCGGCGTGGCGCCGTTCACGCTCCAGCCCGAGGCCGACGAGTGCCAAGAGGAGGAGAACCAGAACAACTTCCGAAAGCCGCGGTGCCTGCCGGTCTCCGTGCAGTGGTCGGCACCTGACCTCACGCGGGCGCCGCTCATCTACAGCAGGGCGCAGCTCATCGAGATCATCACCTACGGGCGGGCGGGCACGCCGATGCCACCGTGGGGCGTGAAGAGCGGGCTCGGCCCCAAGAACACCCAGAGCATCGCCGACCTCGTCAACTACATCCAGAGCCTGTCGATGACGCCCGAGCAGGCGATGAAGCAGTCCACCGAGAGGATCGAGGAGTACCGCAAGACGGCCCGCGACCTCGTGGACAACGGCAAGACCGGTCCGGACCGCGCGGGGTTGCTCGTCGACGTGGAGGAAGCGACGGCCGCACTCGAGGCGGCGCAGGCCGACCCGGCAACGAGCGCGGCTGACCTCACTCGGCTGACCAACGACCTCGAGCTCCTGCAAGAGGAGCTGGCCCTGGCAATCGCGTCCCGCGACGACGTCGAGAGCCTGTCCGACGGTGCGGTGCTCTTCCGGCTCAACTGCGCGCGCTGCCACACGAAGGGCTGGTCGCACTTCCAGAACGATCCGACCAACGTCGACCTCCCGCCCCTGCCGCCCCAGGGCAGCGGCGCGTACGGCCCGAACCTCACCGGCGGTGCGGTGCTCCTCCAGTTCCCGGGCGAGGCGGGTCGCCTTGCGCAGATCGCGTGGGTGACCGACGGGGTCGACAAGAACGGGGTGTACGGCCTGCGCGGCATCTCGTCTGGTCGGATGCCGCACTTCGGCAAGGTCCTGAGCAAGGCGCAGATCGAGGCGATCGTCGACTACGAGCGCAGCCTCTCGGGTGAGGAGACCGAAGCGTCATGAGCGTGGTGGTGTTCGCGGCCGAGGTGCTCCACAAGACGATCTGGTACCCGACGATCCTCGGGATCCTCGTCGTGCTGTTCGCGGTCGCGCTGTTCTGCGGCTCGCTCTACGTGCTGCTGGCCACGAACCTCGGCGCCCGACTGGGCTTTCTGATCGCGTTCACCGGGCTCACCGGGTTCATGGTGGTCCTCACCCTGCTGTGGCTCACGACCGCGTCGCCGCTCAACACACTGAAGGGACGCATCCCCGAGTGGAACGTCGAGGAGGTCGTCGCCAACCCGGCCAAGGCCAAGACCGCCGAGATCCGCGACGTCGAAGAGAACGGCCGGGTCGTCGGCGTGGCAAAGGCCGCCGACGTGAAGGCTGCAGTCGACGAAGCGCTGGTGACCGACGAGGAGATCCCCGCCGAGGGTCCGTTGCCCGCGAACGCCAACAAGTTCGCCAAGTTCGTGGAGACGACCGAATACAAGGTCGAGAAGACCTACGAGATCGGCGGCAGCGAGCCGAACCCCCTCGACTTCGAGATCACGCACAAGCCGCTCTTCGCCGTGGCCGAGTTCTGCGAGCTCGCGCCACTCGATCCCGTCCGTTTCCCGTTCGGCGTGGCTCCGCCGAAGAACCCCCCGTGCGACGAAGAGTCGGAGAACAACGGCTTCATCGTGTTGAGCCGCGACCTCGGCTCGGTGCGGGTGCCGCCCATGGTCGCGTTTGGCGGCAGCTCCCTCTTGTTCCTGCTCGGATTGCTCTCCCTCCATTGGCGTGAGCGAGACGAGCAGGAGGCAGAGAAGCGCGCCGCGTCCACTGATCTGGTGCCGGCGCCGGCGCCGGCCAACGCCTAATGAGAGGTCGTGATCATGCGTAGAAAGCTGAACGCCCGCATTCGCTCCCTCGCTGCGGGTCGGGATACCCGACCCGCGGGCGCTCGCTCGTTGGCGAGCACCCTCCGCTCGCTGACGCTCGCTACGGGTGCCGCATTCTTTGCGCTCGCAACGCCGGCGGGGGCGCAGCAGCTCATCGACGCCGGTCGCGGGCACGTCGACGGATCCGGCGGCTCGGCGTTCGTGGTCTTCACGATCATGGTCTTCGGCATCGGGTTCGGCCTCTTCTTCATGGACCGCGTCCGCCGCCGCGCCACCGAGCGCGACGGCGGTCCCACCTCGTAGCGCTAGGCGACCGCCGACGCGGCGTCGGCCGCGAGATCGATCGTGCGGTCGATGTCGGCGTCGGTGTGGGCGAGGCTTGGGAAGATCGATTCGAAGGCGCTCGGTGCGAGGAACACGCCG
Organism: Acidimicrobiia bacterium; assembly: GCA_040881685.1. Taxonomy (NCBI): domain Bacteria; kingdom Bacillati; phylum Actinomycetota; class Acidimicrobiia; species Acidimicrobiia bacterium. The sequence goes on from JBBECS010000033.1 coordinate 6,619, forward strand.
CGCTCGAGCATGGCGTGGAAGAACCGGGCGTACCGCTCGCCGTCGGCCTTCTTGGCATCGTCGTAGTCGCGGACGTCGTGGGCTGCGAAGAACAGCCCGCCGATCGTGAAGGCACGCGGTGTCTGCACCTCGAGCCCTGCCGCGCTCAGTGCGTCACGCAAGCCGTCGAGCAGGCGCGCCGCCGTGCGCGCCAGCGCGTCGTACGCACCGTCATCGAGCTCTGCGAGCACGGCGAGGCCGGCCGCGGTGGCGAGCGGGTTCCCCGACAGCGTGCCGGCCTGGTACACGGGACCGAGCGGCGCGAGCGCGTCCATCGTGGCTGCAGGACCAGCCACGGCCGCGAGCGGGAGTCCACCACCGATCACCTTGCCGAAGATCGAGAGATCGGGCGTGATGCCGGTGCGCCCTTGCATCCCGCCGAGCCCGACTCGGAACCCAGTGATGACCTCGTCGAACACGAGCAGGGTGCCGTCGCGCGTGCAGCGCGCCCGAAGGTGCTCGAGGAACCCCGGCTGGGGCGCGACGAGGCCCATGTTGGCGGCGACCGGCTCGACCAGCACTGCGGCGAGCTCGCTCCCGTGCGCGTCGAACACCTCGTCGATCGCCTCGAGATCGTTGTACGGCACGACGATCGTGTCGGCGACGGTGCCTTCAGTGACGCCGGCCGAGCCGGGGAGCCCCAACGTCGCGACACCGCTTCCGGCCGCCACGAGCAACGCGTCGAGATGCCCGTGGTAGCCACCAGCGAACTTGAGGATCTTCGATCGTTCCGTCGCGCCGCGCGCGAGCCGGGCGGCGGTCATGGCCGCCTCGGTTCCTGACGAGACGAGGCGAACCTTCTCCACCGAGGGGACCCGCTCCGCGATGGCCTCCGCGAGGAGCACCTCGCCCGGTGTGGGTGCGCCGTACGACATGCCCGCGCTCGCCGCGCGCTGCACCGCCTCGACGACCTTGGGGTGCGCATGCCCGAGGATCGACGCGCCCCACGACTGCACGTAGTCGAGGTACTCCTTGCCATCAGTGTCGACGAGGTGGGCTCCGGCGCCCGACGAGACGAAGAACGGCTCGCCGCCGACTGAGGCGAAGGACCTCACCGGCGAGCTCACCCCGCCAGGGATCCGAGCCAACGCGCGCTGAAACAGCTCCGAGCTCATGGTCGCACTCACTCGGGAGCGGGGTACCCGCTCCCGTCCTTCGGGACGTTCGTCGCTCGAGTCACGAACTCAGCCGCTCGACGACCTCGCGGGCCAGGTACGTGAGCACGAAGTCGGCGCCGGCGCGCTTGATCGCAACCAGGTGCTCGAGCGCGACGGCTTCACCGTCGATCCATCCGTTCGCTGCCGCGGCCTTGAGCATCGAGTACTCGCCGCTCACGTGGAACGCGCCGACCGGCACGTCGAACGCGCTGCGCACCGCCGCGATCACGTCGAGGTACGCGAGAGCCGGCTTGACCATCACCATGTCGGCGCCCTCGGTGATGTCCAGCGCGGTCTCGTCGATCGCCTCGCGGGCATTCGGCGGGTCCATCTGGTAGGAGCGCCGGTCACCGAACTGCGGCGCGCACTCCGCCGCGTCACGGAACGGTCCGTAGAGCGCCGACGCGTACTTCGCCGAGTACGCGAGCACCGCCGTGTCGTCGTGGCCCGAAGCGGCGAGCGCGGCGCGGATCGCCCCGACCTGGCCGTCCATCATCCCCGACGGCGCGACCACGTCGGCCCCCGCTTCGGCCTGGGTGACCGCGATCTCCGCGTAGCGCTCGAGTGTGGCGTCGTTGTCGACCTGCTGGTGGCGGTCGAGGATTCCGCAGTGGCCGTGGTCCGTGTACTCGTCAAGGCAGACGTCGGCCATCAGCACCATGCCGTCGCCAACCTCGTCGCGCAGCGATCGCAACGCCACCTGGACCACGCCGGACGGGTCGCTCGCGCCGGAGCCGAGCGCGTCCTTGCGCGCGGGCACACCGAAGAGGATCACCGCCGGTACGCCGAGATCCGTGAGCGCCCGCACTTCCTTGCGCAGGCTCTCCTGCGTGTGCTGCATCACCCCCGGCATCGACGCCACCGGCTCCGGCGCGTCGATGCCTTCCTTCACGAACAGCGGCGCCACCAGGTCATCGACCGACAGCCGCGCCTCGGCCACGAGCCGGCGAATGGCCGGCGTGCGGCGGAGTCGGCGCGAGCGCTGCTCGGGAAAGGGCACGACCCAATGGTAGGGCGTGCCCTTCCGACCTCTCTCCGCCGATCCCCTCCACGGAGCTGCCTGGCTCAGGTCCCGAGGGTCTCCCGGAGGGCGGCGATCAGGCCGTCGATCGTGTGCTCGGTCGCCTCGGCGCCGACGCGCAGACCGCATTCCGCCGCGGTCTTGGACGTGATCGGCCCGATCGACACGATGATCGGCGGCGGTTCGGAGAGCTCTCGCACCGCATCGCAGAAGTTGTTCACGGTCGACGACGACGTGAAGGTGATCGCGTCGACGTCACCGGCGCGAACCCGCTCCACCATTGCCGGGTCGGGTCGCGTGGGAACCGTCCGGTAGACGGGGATGACGTCGACGTTGTAGCCCTTCTTGTGCAGGCCGTCGGGAAGCACGTCTCGTGCCTGCTCGGCGCGGGGCAACAGCACGCGCTCTCCCGGCTCTGAAGGATCGGGGAACGCCTCGAGCAGCGACTCGGCAACGAAGTCGTCGGGCATCAGGTCAGCCCGGATCCCGCGGGCCACCAGCTCCATCTCGGTAGCAAGGCCAATCACGGCCACGCCCACACCGGCCAGCGCGCGGGCGTCAAGTCCTGAACGCAGGAGACCTCGGTCGAAGAACGCCGCCACCGCGTTCGCTGACGTGAACACGATCCAGCCGTACCGATCGAACGCTGGGAGCGCGAACTCGAGCGGCTCGATCGCAATGGTCGGGAGCTCGATCACCTCCGCGCCGAGCGCCTCCAGCTGCTCCCGTAGCTCGCTGGCCTGCTCGCGCGCACGCGTCACGACAACGCTTCGGCCGAACAACGGCCGCGCCTCGAACCACGCGAGATCGAGCGCCGCGACCTCGCCGACGACGATCGCCGACGGCGGCAGCACTTCGGCATCGCCGATCGTGGCCAGCGTGGCCCGGACGGTTCGCTGATCGGATCTCGTGCCGTTGCGCACCGCAGCAACCGGCGTGTCGGGCGCTCGGCCTGCGCTGATGAGCTGCGCCGCGATGTCTCCGATGCGACCCGCACCCATGAGGATGACGAGCGTGCCGCCCGCGGCAGCGAGCGCGGCCCAGTCGACGTCGGTGCGCCCCTTCGTCGGGTCCTCATGACCGGTGACGACGGTGAAATGGGTCGACAGACCCCGATGTGTCACTGGGATGCCGGCGTACGCCGCCGCGGCGATGGCGCTCGTGACACCGGGCACGACTTCGAACTCAACTCCCGCGGCCGCGAGCGCCTCGGCTTCCTCGCCGCCGCGGCCGAACACGAACGGATCGCCGCCCTTCAGGCGCACGACCTGCCTGCCCGCCCGGCCGTGCTCGACGAGCAGCGCGTTGATGTCCTCCTGTGACATCTCGTCCGATCCCGGCGTCTTCCCGACGTCGATGCGCTTGGCTTCGCCGGACACGTGGTCGAGGAGCGCGGGAGAGGCCAGCCGGTCGAAGACCACGACGTCGGCTTCCATGAGCAGCTCGAACCCGCGTCGCGTGATCAACTTCGGATCGCCGGGCCCGGCGCCAACCAGCGCGACCGTTCCAGGGCCTTCTGGTCGATGCCGCGAAGCGGCATCTCCTGTGCCGCCGGTCGGCGGAGCCGCCGGCGTCACGTGAGTTCCACGGCGTACGAGATCGCTGCGGCCAAGGCGCGACCGGCCGTCGCGGCGTCGGCGTCGCGCGCCGACTCACGGATCACAATCCGGCCGTCGAGCGACGCGATCAGGCCCTCGATCTCCACGTCGCCATCCGCGACTATCCCGGCCAAGGCGCCCACCGGTTGGTCGCAGCCGCCACCCAGCTCGGCGAGGAACGCGCGCTCGGCGTCCACCGCGCGATGGAGATCAAGCGAGTCGATGGCCGCGAGGCGATCGTGCGTCACCGCGTCGTCTTCGCCGCACTCGACCGCGAGGGCGCCTTGTGCGATCTGCGGGAGCATCTGCGTGGTGGGCAGCCGCTCAGCGATGCGGTCACCGAGCCCGAGCCGGTCGAGCGCGGCGGCGGCAACGACGATCGCGTCGAACCCCGCTGCCTTGGCCAAGCGGGTCTGCATGTTGCCGCGCAGATCGGCGAACCCGACGTCGGAACGAAGCGCCGCGAGCTGGGCCCGTCGCCGCACGGAGCCGGTTGCGACAACCGCACCGGCTCGGAGGTCGTCGAGCGTCGACCCCACGAGCGCGTCGCGCGGGTCACCACGCTCGGGAACGGCGGCGATGACCAGCCCCGGAGTCCGCTCGGACGGGAGATCCTTCGCCGAGTGGACGGCGATGTCGGCGCGCCCGTCGAGCACGGCTTGCTGCACTTCCTTGACGAAGACGCCAGTCCCACCCATCGCGTGGATGGGCGTGTCCTTCAGGTGATCGCCGGTCGTCGACACGATCACGAGCTCGGCCGGCTCGCCGACCAGCTCGATCACGCGTTCGGCCTGCCAGCGTGCGAGCGGGCTGCCACGGGTCGCGATCCTCATACCCGCTCTCGGCCGCATGGCGGCCGGGCCGCTCGGGCCCCGCTCGCTGCGCCGCGGGGTACCTGCGGCGCGGGCGCTCGCTTCGGAGCGCTCACTCCTCGATCAGGTCGTCGAGCGCAAACAGCGCCGCGAGGGCATCGGCGTAGAGCTCGCCGCGTGCCGAACCGGCGGCGTCTTTGAGGCGCACCGTCGGCTCGTGCAGCAGCTTGTTCACTACGCCCTGCGAGATCTGCTCGACGAGTGCGCGTTGCTCGGGCGACAAGTCGGCGAGCTTCGACTCGTAGCGCGCGAGCTCGTCGGTCCGAACGTCCTCGGCCCGACCGCGGAAGCGCTCGACGAGCGGGGCCAGCTCGCGAGCGGACCGGTCGAGGCGGAATCGGTCCAGCTCGTCGGTGATGATCACGCGCACGTTGCCGACCTCGGCTCGGCGCGCCTCGAGGCTCGCCTCACCGAGCGCCTTGAGGTCGTCGATGTCGAGCAACGTCACCCCGAACACCTGACCGACACCGGGGTCGACGTCACGCGGCACTGCCACGTCGACGACGAGCAGCGCGCGACCGTCGCGCCGCTGCATGACCTCTTCCATATCGCTGCGCTCGATGAGGGTGCTCGGCGAGCCAGTGGACGCCAGCAGCACGTCACTCGTCACGAGTGTGTCCACGACTTCGTCGAGCGCGATCGAGCGGCCGCTGAACCGGCGCGCCAGGTCACGCGCGCGAGCCGGGCTGCGGTTGGCCACGATGATCTCGCCGACGCCTGCACCGGCCAGAGCGATGGCCATGCCCTCACCCACGTCGCCGGCGCCGAGCAGCAGCACCCGTCGCCCTTCCAGCGATCCAAGGCGATCGCCGGCGAGCGTGACCGCGGCCGACGCGATCGACACGGCATGGCGACCGATCCCCGTCTCGGTGCGCGCCCGCTTGCCGACCTCGACCGCCTGACGGAACGTGCGCGACAGGAGCTGACCCGTCGTGCCTTCGCCCTCGGCGACCTGCCACGCCTCGCGGACCTGACCGAGGATCTCGCCTTCGCCGATGATCATCGAGTCGAGGCCGGCGGCCACGCCGAAGAGGTGCGTCACGGCCGCGTCGTCATGGAACGTGTACAGCTGCTCCGCAAGAGAGTCGGCGTCGACGCCTGAGCACTCGGCCAGGAAGTGGCGCACGTCGTCCACCCCGTCGTGGAAGCGGGTGGTGCGCGCGTAGACCTCGGTGCGGTTGCAGGTGGACAGCAGCACGACCTCGGCGAGGTGCTCCCTGGCCGCGAGCGAATGCAGCGCCTTCGGGAGGCCCGAGGGCGGGACCGTCATGCGCTCGAGCAGGTCGACCGCAGCGGTCCGGTGGTTCAGTCCGACGACGATGAGAGACACGCTTCGAGGAGCTCCTTCGCTTCGGCCGTGCGGCCGACGCGGATCAATTCCACCATGCCGGAATCGAGCGCCCGTCGCCAATCCACCGTCTCGCTCGACCGACCCCCGGCCCGCAAGGCTTCGCGGGCTTCCGAGAGGAGGCTGCACGCCACCGCATACTCGGGCCCGAGCTCGGCGGCGAGGTGGTCCTTGAGCCATGCAGCCAGCGCGGGGCTGCGCCCGCCGGTGCCGATGGTGACCACGAGGTCGCCTTGGCGGATCACGGACATGAGGGTGAACGAGCAGTTTTCGGGGTCGTCGGCCGAGTTCACCCACACCCGGCGAGCCTCGCCCGCCTCGAAGACCGCTCGGTTGACGGTCGGCTCGCTCGTGGCGGTGGTGGCGAGCCATGCGCCGTCGAGGTCAGCCGGCGCAAAGGCGCGCTCGTCGACCGTGATGCGGCCGTCATCGCGCCACACGCGCACCTCCGGACCGATCTCGGTTGCGACGACGTGCACGTCGGCGTCAGCGTCGAGCAACGACTCGATCTTGCGAGCGGCGATGCGTCCACCGCCGACCACGACGCAGTGTCGACCGGCGACGAGCAGGTTGACCGGGTAGCCACCCAACCCCGCTCGCTTTGGCTCGCGCGTCATACGCGGGCGCCGTCGCGTGACGGCTCGACCCGATGCTGTTGGTAGAAGGAGAGGATCTGCAGCTCGGTCGCGAGGTCCACCTTGCGTAGCGACACGTGCGCCGGAACGGTCACGACCGCGGGTGCAAAGTTGAGGATCGATCCGACCCCGGCTGCGACCAACCGATCAGCCACCTCCTGCGCCGAGGCGGCTGGCACCGCGATCACGCCGATGGCGACACCGCGCTCGGCCACGATCGCGTCAAGCATGTCGAGTGACTCGATCGGGAGCTCCCCCACTTGACCACCGACCTTCGAAGGATCCGTGTCCACGAGCGCGACGATGCGAAAGCCGCGCGCCCCGAAGCCGCGGTAGTTGGCGAGCGCGTGCCCGAGGTTCCCCAGCCCGACGATCGCCACCGGCCAGTCGTGGGTGAGGCCGAGCTCGGTGGTGATCTCGTCGACGAGCTCACCGACCATGTACCCAACGCCGCGGGTGCCGTAGGTGCCGAGGTAGGAGAGGTCCTTGCGCACCTTGGCCGCGTTGACCCCTGCGAGCTCGGCCAGCTGCTCCGAGGAAACCGTCGGGACGTCCTGGTCCGCGATCTCGAGCAACGCCCGGTAGTAAAGGGGAAGACGCGCAACGGTGGCCTCGGGAATCCGGCGATCCTGGGGGATGACGCGCTCCTTGCTCCCGCGTGCCCGGGCTACCCGAGCACCGCAACCAGGGTACCGCCCGCTCGTGCATTTCTTCACAAGCGCTCCTGCCGTCCGATCCGGCCGCTCCACTCCACCTCGGCGACGGTTCGCTGCGGCGCCGGGTACCGGCGCCGCGCGCGCTCACCTCTACGCTCGCCGGGCGATGGTGACGGGTCTGGCGTTCCTGGCCACGGCGGTGGCCGCGCTCTTCGCCGAGGCCGCGTTCGTGCGCTGGCTGCAACGCCGCAGCCCACACCTCTCGGCGTGGGCCGTCGCGCTCGGGTTGTTCGCGCTGGCCTCGGGCCTGCTCGCGCTGGGCACGTCGAACGGTTGGAACCGCGGCACCTTCCGCGTCTTCTACCTGTTCGGCGCGGTCCTCAACGTTCCGTGGCTCGCACTCGGTAGCGTGGCCCTGCTCCTCGGCTCCGATGTCGCCCGGCGCGTTCGCTGGTTCCTCGTGTTCTTCTCGGGATTGGCGGCGGGGGTGCTGCTGAGCGCGCCGATGGACCCGGTCCACGGAACGGCCATCCCGGTCGGGAAGGACGTGTTCGACGCCGGTCCCCGAGTGCTCGCCGCCGTCGGCAGCGGCGTGGGCGCGACCGCGATCATCGTCGGCGCCGTGTGGTCGGCGGGCCGCGCGGCGCGGCACCGACGCGGTAGCGGCGAAGGTCGGCTCGCGTTGGCCAACGCGCTCGTTGCCCTCGGCACACTCGTGCTCTCGGGTGGCGGGCTCGTCCAGGGGATCGTCGGCCACGACGAGGCGTTCACGCTGACCCTCGCCGTCGGCATCGGCGTGATCTACGCCGGCTTTGTCACTACTCAGTCGCTCCCTGCGGGTCGGGAACCACTTCTCCGGTCGACTCCGCAGGCTCCGTCTCGGCGCCGCGCCTAGTCACGAAGCTCGCGGCGTAGGAGCTTGCCGGACACGGCACGGGGGAGCTCGTCGACGATCTCGAAGCGCGTCGGGCACTTGTAACGGGCGAGAGCGTGCGCGCAGTGCGTGCTCAGGGCGTCGGGATCGAGATCGTGCCCGGGCGCCGCCTGCACGTACGCGACCACGGCTTCGCCCGTGCGCGGGCTCGGTTCGCCGACCACCGCGGCGTCGGCCACATCGGGGTGGGCGCGCAGCACGTCCTCGACCTCCACCGGGAACACGTTGAAGCCCGACACGATGATGAGATCCTTGGCCCGGTCGACCAGGCGGAGACCACCGTCGTCGTCGACCACGGCCACGTCTCCGGTGCGCAGCCACCCGTTGGTGAGCACACGGTCTGTCGCCTCGGTGTCGTGCCAGTAGCCGGGGAACACATTGGGCCCGTGGACCCAGAGCTCGCCGGGGTCACCCGCCAGCGCATCGGCGCCGTCGGCGTCGACCAGGCGCACCTCGACCCCGGGGATCGGCGGGCCGATCGATCCGGGCGGCGGCGCGCCACCCATGAGCGCGGTGGTGGTGACGATCGGCGACGCCTCGGTGAGCCCGTAGCCCTGATGCAGCTCGACGTGGAAGCGGTCACGAAAGGCGTGGGCAACGTCGCTCGGGAGCTCGGCCGCGCCGGAGACCGCGAGCCGGACGCTCGAGAACGTGTCGGGTGCGAGGTCGGCACCGACCCACGCCGCGAACATCGTCGGCACCCCGGCGAGCACCGTCACTCCCTGGGCGCGAACCACGGCGGCCGTCGCAGCGGGTTCGAAGTGCGCGACGAGCGCGACCGCCCCACCCGCGGCGAGGCTCACTCCGAGCACCACGTTCAGACCGAACACGTGGAAGAAGGGCAGCGCACCGAGCGCGACGTCGGACGACGAGACCCGAAGTCCCGGGTGGTCGAGGACCTGGCGGATGTTCGCGGCCAGGTTGCCGTGCGTGAGCATCGCGGCCTTCGGCGCGCCGGCAGTACCGGAGGTGAAGAGCAGCACGGCGGTGTCGGTGTCGGCCCGTTCGACGCGCGGCGCCCGCTCGTCGGGCAGCGCATCGAGGTCCACCCGAACAACGCCTTTGGCCGCCGCGCCCAGCATCGACACGCCGGGGCCACTCGCGAGCGCGAGCTTGGCCTCGAGCACACTGAGCTCCCGCTCGAGCTCGGCCGGCGGCGCCATCGGGTTCAGCGGCACCGCGATCGCCCCAACCTGGAGCACCGCGAGATACGACGCAACGAACATCTCGTCGTTCCCGCTCATCACCACCACCCGATCCCCGGGCTCCACCCCCCGCCGCACAAGCTCCCCGCCCAGCCGCTCAACCTGCTCAGTCACAGTGGCGTACGAAGTAACCCCCCGCGCACCAACGAGGGCCGGCGCGTCAGAAGCACCGCCCCCGAGCAGCACCTCGACCAAGTTCACGGCCGGATCGTACGAGCAAGACCGCGCGGCGACCGAGCAGCCGGGTCGACCCGGAGCCGGGGGACCCCGAGCCGAGAGGAGAAAACGCCGGCCGCGGGCGTGGGCCTTGGGGCGGGCTGGGAGGCCGGTGAATGTCGTCGGGAGAACCCGACGACTTCCACGCAACCCACGCCCGCGTACCGGAGTCTTTCCCCGCATCGTCCCCGTTCCGTGGTCCCTTGAGGGCGTTCGGCCACGGGGAGTGAACTTTTACTCCGGGCTCACCCGCCAGGGGAAAAGGGGCCCGCGTGGAGCACGAACTGGGCGAACGCGGCCAGGAGGATCAGGGCCAGGAGGCCGACGATCGCGATGGTGGTCCCGGGGCGCACGGCGTGATTCTCCCAACTTTCCCGCTCATCGGCGCATTGGCGCCGGGCCGCTTGGGCCACGATCGCTGCGGTGCACGATACGTGCCGCAGGCGCTCCCTCTTCAGCTCGGGACCCGGTGCGCATCGGAGGCGCTGGCACCTGGCGGGACCAGGGTCACAGGAGACCCCGCGCGCAGGTCGAACTCGGCCGCGGCGGACCGGCGGTCGAGAGCGAGGGCGACCATCCCGTAGGAGTCGACCAGGAGGACCAGCTCCGAGGGCTTGGCGTCGGCGTAGGCGCGGACCCAGCGGGCCGACTTGGCCCGCTCCCCCATGCGCACCTCGAGCGCAACGTCGGGGGTCACGCCGAGCCCCTCGAGCTCGTCGGGTCCGACGTTGAGCTGGCAGTTGCCGAAGCGGTCGACCCACCACACCTCGGCTGCGATCGCGCCACCCTCCACGACCTGGGGCAGGCCGACGAGCCCGGGCACGAGGCCGGCCGGGTCGACGTCGGCGCCGAGGTCGCCGATCGGCGTGCCGGACGCGAGGTACGCGGCCGCGGGGGCGAGCACGTCGCGACCGGCGAACGTGGGACCCGGGGCCGGCAGCCGGTGCTCCTCGCTGGTCAACGCGACCACTCTCGTCGCCCCACCGAGCATCGCGACCGCGGGCGCGAGCAGACCGTTGTCCGGGCCGAGGAGCGTGGCGCCATCGGTCTCGACCGCGACCAGGCGCCGGTCCGTGGCGACCCCGGGATCGACCACCGCGAGCACGACCGCGCCCTCGGGCAGGTACTGCACCGCGCGCACGAGAGCGAGGGCGCCAGCCCGCACATCATGAGGCGGGAGCTCGTGGGTGATGTCGACGACCTGGAGGTCGGGCGCCACCCCGAGCATCACGCCCTTGCAGACCCCGACGAACTCGTCAGCCAACCCGTAGTCAGAGAGAAACGCAACAAGTGGCGGCGGGCTCACCAATGCGGCACCGGAGCGAAGCGGAGGTGCTTGCCCAGGGAGTGAGCGCCCGCGGCGTAGGTACCCTGCGCCGCAGCGGACGACCGAAACAGGGAGGTGCCTACCCCGCCTGCGTGTACCGCGCGGCGAGGTAGGCGTCGACGTCGGCGGGGAGCACTCGGAACGAGCGCCCCACGCGCACCGCCGGAAGGTCCCCCGCCTTGATCAGGCGGTAGACCGTCATGGACGATACTCGCAGCATGTCGGCGACTTCCTGAACCGTCAGGAAGCGCGCTGTTGCAAAGGACTGCGCCACGCGGCTCACCCCTCTCCCCCGCTCGAGGTCGGAGATTAGGCGTCCGGGGCTCGTGTTGTCGAGTGTGACTCGTGAGCATCTCGTGCGCGGTGGGGCACGAGCCGCTCGAGGATCACCTCGTAGGCGCTGGGGGGCGCGCCGTCGTGGATCGGCACCACGCACACAGGCATGCCCCGCCGGGCCGCCACACCCAGGGCCAACGCGTCCAGATCGGCGAGGGCGATGGTCTGGTGGCCCTCGCCGATCGCAGCGGCCGCGAAGCCGTGGTCGGCGATCGCGAGCTTGGGCCGACCGACGACGAAGAGCCACTCCCGGCCAGCTAGCAGCCCGTCGTCGGCCAGCACCGACAGGCCATCGCTGACCACCGCAACACCGTCGTGCCACCACAGGACCTGCTCGGCGGCGCCTTCGACGGCCTGTCGCTCGCACGCCAGGACCTCGGCGCCGTCAGCGGACAGGGCTGCCGCGAGGCCCCGGTACAGCGGCAGGAGCGCGGCCGGCCGGCCGGTGCCGAGCGCGATCCGCGCCCCAGGCACCGCAGCACTCGCGAGCACGTCCGCCGCCGCGTCGGCCGCCTCCAGCGTCCGCTTCGGGTCGATGGCCGCGCGGGGGCTCTTCCCGTCCCAGCCCCAGATCGCGTCGATCGCGGCGTGCGCCTCGTCCCGGCTGACCCGGCCGAGGTCGAGCCCGAGCATGGCCTCGGGTGCACCGGCAACGAGCTGGGCGACGAGGTGCTCGACCTCGGTGCGTCCGAGCAGCGGATGCGGCCCCGCGACGTGGCCCGCAACCAACCGGCGGCTCGGCGACGCCGGCTCCGCGGCTCTCTCGGTGTCGACGGCTTCGTCAGCCGGACGCTTGCACGGCGGCGGATCGTCGAGACGCGGTGGTCGGTTGCGGCGCGGGCGACGGCTCATGTCTCACCCAGCTGGCGCGATCGCTCCGTGGCCACCCGTACCGCGTCGAGGAACGCGGCGCGCACACCCCGCTGCTCGAGTGCATGCAGCCCGGCCGCAGTGGTCCCGCCCGGCGACGTGACCGCGGCGCGCAGGGTCTCGGGCAGCTCGTCACCGTCCGCGAGCAGCTGCGCGGCGCCGAGCAGCGTCTCGCGCACGAGCGCGTCGGCGGTCGGTCGTGGGAGACCCGCCAGCACCCCGGCCTCGATGAGGGCTTCGGCGACCAGGAACACGTACGCAGGACCCGATCCGGAGAGACCGGTCACCGCGTCGAGCTGCTGCTCGGGCACCTGCACGACGATGCCGACCGACCCCAGCACACGCTCCGCAGACTCGAGGTGCGCCGACGTCGCATGACGACCACCCGCGATCGCAGTAGCTGCGCGGCGCACCAAAGCCGGGGTGTTGGGCATCGCCCGGACGACCGGGCGACCGGGCACGGCCGCTTCGACCGTCGCGATCTTCACGCCCGCGGCAATCGAGATGACGAGCGTGTCCTGGGCGAGGCTCGTTGCGGCCTGCTCGAGGACCCCCGCCACGTCCTGGGGCTTCACCGCGACAACCACGACCTCGGCGTCGGCCACGGCCCAGGCCGCGCTGGGCACGACCCGCACGCCCTTGAACCGCTCCTCGAGGTCCCGTCGGCGGTCGGCGTCCACCTCGGCGATCGCGATGCCGTCGGGCTCGTATCCGGCGTCCAGCAGCCCGCCGAGCAGGGCTTCACCCATTCGGCCACCACCGAGGAGCGCAAGCCGTTGCATCGGGCGAGGGTACGCCCCTGCGCCCGACGCGGAGCCGACCAAAATCCTGGGCGCGCTCGCTGCGCCGCAGGGTACCTGCGGCGCGGACGCTCGCCAGC
>JBBECS010000034.1:0-3741 GCA_040881685.1 Acidimicrobiia bacterium
GAGGGCGACGCCGAAGCGGACGCCACCCGACGAGTACACGGGGCACGGGTACACCGCGGAGTCGGCGACCGGGCAGAAATGGCGGTCGTCCGGGGCTCGCACCTGGATCGAGCCATCGACACACGAGGCCAAGCCGACCTCGCCGGGCAGACACGGCAGCGCTCGGGGAAACGCGAGGCGGCTCGGGTCGGACGGATCGGAGATCGCGAGCGCGCGCTCCGGGCCGTCAGAGAAGGACACGTCCTCACTCGCGGACCCCTGCGCGACTCCTCGATAGATCAAGTCGAGCGGATGGGGGCCTGCGAGCAACGACCCGTCAACGTCACGCGGGCTGCCGACGAACATCACGTCGGCGCCGCGAGCCGTCCAGAATCCGGCGGCGAAGTCGGCATCGGTTCGATACTTGTTGAGCAGGTCCTCGCTCCCGAGTGCGATGCCCTCCATGCACGGCGTGAAGGCGTTGCCGCTGAACTGCAACACAACGAGATCCGGCTCGAGCCTGGCGTCCTCATGCATCTGCTCGAACCAGTCACAGATCGCGGTGCCGCTGAACGCGCGGTTGACCACGCGCCAGCTCGGCCGCTTCACCGAGACCCGCTCCTCGACATGGGCGAACGAGCCCCGCGTGAGCGAGTCGCCGTAATAGACCACGGTGAGGGGCCGGTCCGCTTGCGTAGACCGCCGAGAACCCTCAGCGGCCGTGGATCGCACGGCGGGAACCCAGACGAATGCGCCGATCAGAACGACGGCCGCGGCGACAAAGGAGGACGCGCGCCATCGCCCACGGACCGCTCGCACCATGTGATGCAGTGTCGGATGCGACGGTAGGACGGGCGGGAAAGCGCGTTGAGGCCCCCGCCACAATCACTTGAAGACCACCGATGAATCTGCCATGAGCACGGCGCGCAATTCATAAGGAAACGGTAAGAACCCGGACGGAATCTCTTGAGAATTGGCAACGACGCGGGGGTTGCGCTCGCATCGCTCACGCAGCGCTCGTACCCTCGCCGATGATGAAGCAGATCGTCGTGGCGGAAGACGACAGGGCCGCCCGCGAGTCGGTGACGCGCGCGCTCGAACTCGAGGGCTACTCCGTGCGCGCGGTTCCGGACGGCGAAGCGGCATTGACCGCCGTCGGTGTAGAGCCACCCGACGTGCTGGTCCTCGATCTCATGATGCCTCAGATGGACGGCTTGACCGTCTGTCGGCGACTGCGATCACAAGGCGATCGCACACCGATACTGATCATGACCGCGCGAACCGAGGTGTCGGATCGCGTCTCGGGTTTGGATGCAGGTGCCGACGACTACCTCCCCAAACCCTTCTCGCTCGACGAGCTTCTCGCCCGCGTTCGCGCCTTGCTGCGTCGTGCGACGTACACGGACAACGGTCGCGAGCTCCAGGTTGGCGACCTCCGGATCGATGAGGCCGCGCGGCGGGTCTGGCGTGGCCAACGCGAAGTGGAGCTCACGAAGACCGAGTTCGATCTCCTCCAGCTCCTCGCGGACAACGCCGGGATCGTGCTCACACACACCACCATCTACGAGCGCATCTGGGGCTACGACTTTGGCCAAGACTCCAAGGCCCTGCCCGTCTACATCGGCTATCTCCGTCGGAAGCTCGAAGCGGAAGGAGAGGCACGACTCGTGCGCACGGTGCGCGGCGTCGGGTACGTGCTGCGCGCACCATGAGTCTTCGGGGCCGGCTAGCGATCGCGTTGGCACTGCTCGCGGCCACCTCCGTCGTCGCGGTGGCCACCACCAACTATCTCCAGACCTCCGACCGACTGCACGAGGATCTCGACGCACAGCTCCAGTCCGACGCGCGGCCATTGCTCACCGAGGCCGACCCGGACGGCGTCATCGGGGCGCAGCTGTGCTTCTCGCTCGCCACGAACCCGGAGAACGGTCTGGGCGGTTACGCGGCGAGGGTATCGGCCGCGCTGGGCAACAGCCTCCAATGCATCGACGGCGATGGGCGCGTGACCGGCAACACGGGCAAGGTCGACCTCCCGGTCACGGCGGCCAAGCAGCAACGCAAGGTGACCAGGCCGGTCATGGCCACGCGGGAGTACCGCGGCGAGAGCTACCGGACGATCACCATCCCTGGTCCGGGTGACGGCACCGTCCGCATCTCCCGCGACCTCGGGAGGACGAACGACCTGCTCGCCTCGATCCGCGAGCGTTCCGTGCTCATCGGTCTCGCGGTCATCGCACTCGCCGCGCTCGGCGGGTGGCTCATCGCGTCGAGAACCGCGCGGCCCATCTTGCGTCTCGCGGCTGCCGCCGAGGAGGTTGCGACCACGGGACGGCTCGACCACCCGGTCCCCGCAACCGGTCGCGGGGAGGTGGGACGCCTCGCGCGCGCCTTCACGTCTATGTTGCACGCGCTGGACCAGTCGAGTGCGCAGCAGCAGCGCCTCGTCCAGGACGCCAGCCACGAGCTGCGCACGCCGCTCACGAGCCTGCGCACAAACCTCGACACGCTGCGCCGGCACACGGAGCTCGACCCCGAGCTCCGCGACCGGGTGCTGGCCGATCTCGACAGTGAGCTCCAGGAGCTCGGAGCGCTCGCCAACGAGCTCGTGCAGCTCACCGTGGACACACAGTCCGAGGAACCCGAAGGGCCCGTTCACTTGGACCGGTTGGCGAAGAGTGCCGCCGAGCGAGCGATCCGACGCAGCGGGCGCACCATCAACGTCACGGCGACGCCCACCACGGTGATCGCGAGACCCGCCGCACTCTCGCGTGCCGTCGGCAACCTGCTCGACAACGCAACGAAGTTCAGCCCGGACGAGACGCCCATCGAGGTCAAGGTCTCCTCGGGCTGCGTCGAGGTGCGGGACCACGGCCCGGGCATCGATCCCCATGACCTTCCGTACGTCTTCGACCGCTTCTACCGCGCCGTCGACGCCAGGAAGCTTCCCGGGTCCGGTCTCGGACTCGCCATCGCCCGCGCGGTGATCGACGCGAGCGGCGGAAGGATCTACGCCGAGAACGCACCCGGCGGCGGCGCCAAGTTCACCGTCGTGCTCCCGACGACCAACGGTGCACCCGTTAGATCAGATACGACCTCGACGGAAGTGCCCTACTCCTAAGCAAGGGACGGGTCCTTCTCAGAAGCGCCTTTCGAGTTTCTTGACCGATCCTTACGCTGGATGGGCACCGTTGGGCCCGCATGCCCAGCAGCGGCCGCACCGCCGAACGATCGGTCGCCGGCGGATCGCACTCGAGCTACTTGCTCGAGGTCTTTCTGGTCAGCTTTGCGGGCTTGCTCCTCGAGATCAGCTACACGCGGATCATTTCCTTCAAGCTCTTCTACTACTACACGTATCTGGTCATCGGGCTCGCGCTCCTAGGAATCGGCACGGGCGGCGTGATCGTCGCAGTCTCGAATCGCCTACGCCGTGCCGAGACGGATCGAGTTCTCATGTGGAGCTTCGTCCTCGGCTCCGCGAGCGTGGGGCTGGGCTATCTCGCGGTGGCACGAATCGGCATCGATACGAATGCAATCTGGGACTACGGCACGCTCGACTCGTTCGAGAACCTGGCGCGTCTGGTCGGGATCTGCGTGGCGCTCTTCGCGTCCTTCGTGTCAGTCGGCGTCATCGTGGCCACGCTGTTCGCACGCCGATCCGAGGGCATCGGTCGCCTGTACTTCTTCGACCTGCTCGGTGCGGGCCTGGCCCACGACGGTCTCCTCGGCTCGGCCATCTACCGCTTCGACGGCGACGTCTCGAGC
>JBBECS010000034.1:3841-19111 GCA_040881685.1 Acidimicrobiia bacterium
CCACGACGGTCTCCTCGGCTCGGCCATCTACCGCTTCGACGGCGACGTCTCGAGCCTCGGGCGCTTCGACACGGACCCCCGCTCCCTCCCCTTCACGGTCGAAGGGGCCGCACCCGCAAAGGTCTTGATCATCGGGGCGGCCGGTGGCAACGAAGTGCTGGCCTCGCTGCACTTCGACGCCAAGGCCATCGACGCCGTGGAACTCAACCCCGTCACCTACTCCTTGGTAACCGACGAGTTCGCCAACTACGCCGGGCGCGTCGCCGAGCACCCCAGAGTCAACTACGTCAACGGCGAAGGCAGGTCGTACCTGTCACGAAGCGACCACGACTACGACCTCGTGTGGTACCCAGCGACCGACAGCTACTCGGCGTCGAACGCGGCGAACGCGGGCGCGTTCGTGCTCTCGGAGAGCTACCTCTACACCAGCGACGCCGTCGTCGAGTCTTTCGAGCACCTCGAAATTGACGGGATCCTCGCCGCCCAGTTCGGCGAGTTCGACTACGAGGACAAGCCCAACCGAACCGTGCGTTATGTCGGAACGGCGCGCCATGCACTCACACAGCTCGGTATCGACGACCCGACCGGGCGCATTCTGGTGGCAACCACGGGCGGCGGCGACCTGGCGCTGTCGACCATCCTCGTCCGGCGCACACCGTTCACCGAGCGAGAGGTGCAGCGCTTCGTCGAGAGCCTCGGCCGGCTCCCCAACGCCAAGCTGCGATACGCGCCCAATCATTCGGCTGAAGGCCGCAACCACCTTGTGCAGTCGCTCATGTCCACACAACGACGGGCTCGACGCCTTCTACGACAGATACGAGTACGACGTCCGCCCGATCACCGACGACGCTCCGTTCTTCTGGCACTTCGTGCGCTATGGCGACGTCGCCGCCCGGTTCACCGACCCGATCGACCGCCGCGACTTCGAGGACGCGATCGGCGAGCGTGTGCTGCTCTTGCTCCTCGGCATCGCGATCCTCATGGCCGCGGTGTTCCTGTTACTGCCGTTCGCGAGGATCCGCAACGTGTGGGTCGCGCTCCCGAAGAAGGGCCGCTCCGCTCTCTACTTCACGATGCTCGGTCTCGGCTTCATCTTCTTCGAGATCGCCCTGATCCAACGCCTCATCGTGTTCCTCGGGTACCCGACCTATTCGTTGACGGTGACGCTCATGTCGGTACTGATCTTCACGGGCATCGGCGCTCTCCTGAGCAGCCGGTTGGAGGCGAACCCGGCGCGAGCACTGCCACGGCTCCTGGCGATACTCGGCGGCCTGACGGCGTTCTACGTGTTCGGACTCGTGCCGATGACCGACGCGCTCATCACCCTCCCGCTTGCGCTGCGCGTCGCCACCGCGTTCCTCGTGCTCGCGCCACTCGGTCTGTGCCTGGGCATGTTCATGCCGCTCGGGCTGCATGCGGTGTCCGGGCTGAGCGAATTCCCGCGCGAGTACGTCGCGTGGGGTTGGGCTGTCAACGGCTTCGCTTCGGTCATCGGATCGGTGCTCAGCACGATGCTCGCCATGACGTTCGGCTTCCGCGCTGTGCTCGCGATCGCCATTGCTGCCTACGTCGTCGCGCTGACAGCGTTGCGGGGACTCATGAGCGCACCCGCGGAACAGCCACCAGGCCGCGCCTGACCGCTAGCGTCCCGCTCGTGGCGGTGACCAGATCGCTGCACGGGTATGGCGTCACTCTCGCGTGACGCTCGGCTCGTGCTCGCGGCGCAGGCGGCACGGGCCTTCGCATACGGGTTCGGTGCCGTCCTCCTCGGCACCACACTCCACCGACGCCACCTCTCCGGCACCGAGGTCGGGATCGTGCTCGCGGCGATCGTCGCGGGCGGCGCACTCATGTCGATCGTCTTGGCCCGCTCAGGTGATCGCATCGGCCGTCGCCGGTGCTACACCGCGCTGTACTTCCTGCTCGCGCTCACAGGAGTCACGTTCGCGCTCACTGATCGGGTATGGGTCCTCGTACTGGTCGCGCTCGCCGGTGCGTTCTCGACCGACGTGGTCGACTCCGGCCCTTTCACCTCACTCGAGCAGGCGATGCTCGCGACCGAGGTCTCGGGGCGCGACCGCATTCGCGTCTTCAGCATCTACAACGCAGTGGCCGGAGCCGGCGGTGCGCTCGGCGCGCTCGCGGCCGGTCTCCCGTCGCTCGTCCGCTCGGTGTGGGCGGATGCTCCGGGTGACTCGACGTGGTTCTTGATCGTCGTGCCCGTAGCTGCGGTCGGCCTGCTGTTGGGTCGGTCGCTGTCCGCCTCGGTGGAGGTAGCGCCCTCGTCGCATACGGATTCGACTGGGTTGGCGCGTTCGCGGCCAATTGTGATTCGACTCGCCGGCTTGTTCGCGCTCGACTCCTTCGGCGGCGGATTCGTGGTTCAAGCCTTCGTCGCGTATTGGCTCGTGACCCGCTTCGGAGCTTCGACGGAGACGGTCGCGTTTGTCTTCTTCGGCGTGGCCATGTCACAGACGATCTCGTTCCTTGCGGCGTGGAAGGTCGCGCAGCGGATTGGGTTGCTCTCGACGATGGTCTGGACCCACCTTGCATCCAACGCTCTCCTGATCCTCATCGCGGTCGCTCCGAGCCTCGAACTCGCAGTCGCCGCGCTCGTCGGCCGCACCCTGTTGTCGCAGATGGACGTACCGGCTCGACAGGCCTATGTGATGACGCTCGTCGACCCGTCTGAACGAACTGCAGCCGCGGCCTACACCAGCACCGCTCGATACCTCAGTCGGCCCGTCGGCCCGGCGCTCGCAGGTGCAGCCTCCTCGGTGGCGCTCGGCCTTCCCTTCGTGATCGCGGGCGTGAGCAAGGCGATCTACGACGTCGTGCTCTGGCGATGGTTCTCCCGCGTCCCGCTGCCCGACGATCAGCTCTCATGATCGATCGCCACGCACGCCGGTCCTGGAGGATCCAACCCATCCATACCGGACGAATCGCAGGTTCCGTATGCTGCAGCGATGACTGTCGACCTGCAACGGCGGGAACGGGCTCCCGCAGTCGTTCTCAGCGAAGACCAGCGAGACGCGTACGAGCGCGACGGCTGGATTGCGACACCGGGGCTCGTTGACGCTGATCGCCTCGCGCGCATCCGCGACGTCACCAACGAGTTCGTCGACGCGAGTCGTGACCTCACCGAATCGAACATGCTCTACGACCTCGACGAAGGGCACTCGGCCGAGGAGCCGCGCCTGCGCCGGTTGAGCTCACCAACAGACCTGCACGCCGAGTACTGGAACCTCGCGTCGCAGTCTGTGCTCACGGATGTGGCGGTCGACCTGCTCGGCCCCGACGTGAAGTTCCACCACTCGAAGCTCAACTTCAAGGCGCCCCGTGGCGGCGAAGAAGTGAAGTGGCACCAGGACATCCAGTTCTGGCCGCACACCAACTACGACCTGCTCACCATCGGGGTGTTCCTCGAAGACGTCGACACCGGGATGGGCGAGGTGGGCTTCGTCTCCGGCAGCCACGACGGCCCGCTCTTCAACCTCTACGACGGCGACGTGTGGACCGGCGCCTTGAACGACGACGACGTCGAGCGCGCCGGAGTCGACACCGCCGTGTACCCGGTCGGCCCCGCGGGGACGATCACGGTGCACAACTGCCGAACGGTCCACGGCTCCGCGCCGAACCAGTCGGACCGACCGCGACCGCTGCTGTTGCAGACCTTCGCTGCCGCCGACGCCTTCTCCTACACGGACCTCGTGCGCCAGTCACCACATGGCGAAGAGCTCATCCGCGGGACTCCCCCGCGCTGGTCGCGCCACGACCCGCGTCCGTGCCTCATGCCACCGAACGGGCCGTACCGGCCGATCTTCGCCGTCCAGCAGCGAGAGCACCTGAACGACACGTGACGCGCTGCCACTCGGTCACTCCAAGGTAAGGGTCCGGTGAGAGACCCCGTGCGCCATTGACCTGGTCCGTTAACCTGCCGTTCACCTTGCGTGCAGGTCAGGGGGGAGCAGGGAGATGGGTCACGACGCGATACGCACGTTCAACCGCTTCGAGCTGAAGTACGTCGTGACGGTGCGTGACGTCGAGCGGCTCCGCGACGAGATCGCCGCGTACATGGTGCGCGACCCGTACGCCCACGCTCACGGCCGTTACACGCTGACCAGCCTGTACTACGACACGCCGGCGAGAGGCTGCTTCTGGGCCAAGCTCGATGGGCTGAAGTTCCGGCGAAAGCTCCGCATACGCCACTACGAGCAGCGGGCCGCTCTCGCGGATGACACCCCCGTGTTCGTCGAGATCAAGCAGCGCATCGACCGAGTCACGCAGAAGCGACGCGCGGTGCTGCCGTATTGGGATGCGCTCGAGCTCTGTGACGAGCGGATGATCCCCGACCACGACGAGCGCGACGTTGCCGTGGTCCACGAGGCATTCGAGCTGGTCGTCCGGCACGATCTTCGGCCCGCGTGCATCACGACGTATCAGCGCGAGCCCTGGTTGGGCGGCGACTACGACCCCGGGCTTCGACTGACGATCGATACCGATCTCCGGTACCGCACGAACGATCTGTGGCTCGACTCCAAGCATCCCGGTCGATACATGTTCCCGCCGCAGTACGCCGTCCTCGAGATCAAGGCGAACGACCGCGTCCCCTTCTGGCTGACGCACCTCGTGGCGCGGAACAACCTTCAGCTGACGCGCATGAGCAAGTACTGCACAAGCCTCGACGTCGCCGGATACGGGCAACGCGAGCCACGCGCACGTTCGATCCTCGTGGCTGTCTGAGCCACGAGCAACTCACTCCCGGGGGACAGCACTATGGCGGACGTGTTCGGACAAACCGGCGGGCTCTTCGACTTCAAGGACCTGACGGGCAACTTCGCGGTTGGGGACATCTTCCTCACCCTTGTGACGAGCTTCGCGCTCGGGATGCTCATCGCGTACACGTACCGAGCGACCCACAAGGGCATTTCGTACAGCCAAAGCTTCGTGCAGACGCTGGTGATCCTGTCGATGGTCGTCTCGGTCGTGATGCTCGTCATCGGGTCCAACCTCGCCCGAGCCTTCTCACTCGTGGGAGCACTCTCGGTCGTTCGCTTCCGCAACGCCGTCAAGGAGACGCGTGACGTCGGCTTCGTGTTCTTCACGATGATCATCGGCATCGCCGCAGGAACTCGCTTCTACGTCTTGGCCGCGGTCGCGGCGACAGCCATCTGCCTCGTCATCCTCATCATGGTGAAGTTCAACTTCTTCGCGTTGAACAACGTGAGCCAGATCTTGAAGATCCAGGTGGCCAACGACGCCAACATCGAGGGCATGTTCGACGAGCTCTTCCTGCAGTACACGAAGGAGTCCGACCTCATCAGCATCGACACGGTGCGGTCGGGAACGCTCACCGAGCTCATCTACAACGTGGTGCTCAAGCGAGACTCGCAGCGCCAGGATTTCATCAATGCAGTTCGGGAGCGCGCCGGCAACGAGCGCGTGAGCCTCATCACCGGGTACGACACCACCGACCTGTAGGACCCTTGCATGACATCGCGAAGTCGTCACCTCGCGTGGCGACGCAACTGGTGGCTGATCGCCGCGTTGAGCAGCTTCACCGCGGGCATGTTGGTGCTCATGGGCACCGAGAAGGTCGTCCCGTACACGACGAGCAAGTCGCTCGCGGCGCAGACGAAGGTTGACGGTGCCGCGAAGGCCAAGACGATCACCGCAGCGCGCGGGCTGCCTGGGAAGAACATCAACAATACAGTCGACGCCTTCGACCATTCGATCGTCCACCGCGTGTCGATCTCGATGTCGACGACTGCCTACGACGCCATGATCCTGGACTACCAGGTGGATGGCGTGAAGACCTGGCATGTGGCAACCGTCGTCATCGACGGCGTGCGCATCAAGAACGTGGGTGTGCGGCTCAAGGGCAACTCCACACTGATCGGGCTTCGCAACAGCGGTCCGAACCCGGCGGGGGGGATCGCGGCGTCGCTCGGCACCCTCAGCCCCGACGAGCCCCAGAAGATGCCGTTCCTCCTCCGCTTCGACGAGTTCGTGGCCGGCCAGCGCTACCAAGGCGTGAACGAGCTCGCGCTGCGCACCTCCGGCGGGTTCGGCGGCGACGCGAGCCAGCTGACCGAGTACGTCGCCAACGTGCTGACCGAGGAGACCGGCCAACCGTTTCTCCGAACGACGACCACCGGGATGACCTTCAACGGCTCACCGGAGGGCTTCTACCTCCTGGTCGAGCACCCCGACGACTACTGGGCGCGGCGGATGATCCCGGGCACGCAGCCGGCCGTGTACAAGGCGATCGTCGGCGCGAGCTTCCACTACGTGGGCGCAGAGCCTGCGCTGTACGTGAACGTGTTCAACCAGCAGGCCGAGACGTTGGACCTCGGCCCCGGTCCAATGATCGAGTTCCTACGGTTCGTCGAAGAATCCACCGATCGAGAGTTCGAGGCGCACCTTGCCGATCGTCTCGACGTCGAGCAGTTCGCGCGGTATCTCGCGTTCCACAACATCCTCGTAGATCCCGACTCGCTCGCCGGGACGGGAAACAACTACTACCTGCTCTACGACCCGAAGCTGCGAAGGATGACGTTCGCCGCGTGGGATCAGAACCTCGCATTCGGCCGGCTCGGTTTTGGCGGCGGCCCGTACCGCCCGTACTACGAGGACGGCTCTGGTCTTGGATCCTTAGCCGGGAACATCCCGGGGCTCGAAGAGCTGATCCCCGGTAGCGCCCTTGGCGAGCCGAACATCCTCGTGACGCGCTTCCTCGCGTCGCCGAAGTTCCGCGCCGTCTACAACGAGGCGTACCGCGAGCTCTTCAAGAGCATGTTGAAGGCTGGCCGAGCGACCGCGTTGCTCGACGAACTCGGCACGGTGATCCGGAAGGCCAATGAAGAGCGGAATCTGGTCGACCCGGCCCGGTTCGAGAGCGATCTCGAGCGCAACCACAGCTTCATCGCCGATCGCGTCGAGTACTTGCTCACACTCCCCCCGGTCGGCGGATGACATCGCGGAGTCGACACCTCGCGTGGCGACGCAATTGGTGGCTGATCGCCGCGTTGAGCAGCTTCACCGCGGGCATGTTGGTGCTCATGGGCACCGAGAAGGTCGTCCCGTACACGACGAGCAAGTCGCTCGCGGCGCAGACGAAGGTTGACGGTGCCGCGAAGGCCAAGGCAATCACCGAGGCGCGCGGACCGCAGGGTCACAACGTCACGAACATCGTCGACATGTTCGACATCGGTCTCGTCCATACCGTCGAGATCACGATGGATCCGACCGAGTACGACGCGATGATCACGGACTACCAGCGGGACGGACTGAAGACCTGGCACTCGGCGACGGTCGTCATCGACGGTGCCCGTCTCGACCAGGTAGGCCTGCGGCTCAAGGGCAACTCCACGCTGATCGGACTGCGATACAGCGGTCCCGAGAGCCCACCCAACCCCGGCGGGCTCGCCGCAATCTTCCCGAGGATCACCGCCGACGAGCCGTACAAGATGCCGATGCTGTTGCGCTTCGACCAGTTCCTTCCTGGGCAGCGCTATCAAAGCGTGAACGAGCTCGCGCTGCGCGCCGGAAGCCTCGGTGACTCCACCCAGCTGACCGAGCTGCTCGCCAACCTGCTGACGAAGGAGTCGGGCCAGCACTACCTGCGGACCTCGACCGCGGGCATGAGCTTCAACGACTCCCGCGAGGGCTACTTCCTGCTCGTCGAGCACCCCGACGACTACTGGGCGCAGCGCATGATCCCCGGCCGCCTGGAGCCGGCGGTCTACAAGGCGGTGCCCGGCGCGAGCTTCCACTACGTGGGTGACGACCTCGCGCGGTACGAGAACGTGTTCAACCAGCAGGCGGAGACGCGGAGCCTCGGTCCCGCGCCGATGATCGAGTTCCTGAAGTTCGTGGAGACCTCGACGAACGAGGTCTTCGCCGCGAAGCTGGCCGATCGCCTCGACGTGAAGGAGTTCGCTCAGTACCTCGCGTTCCACAATCTGATCGTGGACGTCGACTCCTTCGCCGGGTTTGGCAACAACTACTACTTCCTCTACGACCCGAAGACCCGGCGCATGTCGATCGCACCGTGGGATCAAAACGTCGCCTTCGGCACGCTCGGTGGTGCGCGGTACCGGCCGTACTACGAAGATGGTGCTGCGATCCCCTCGTTCGCGCTGGACGTCGACGCCATCGACGAGCTCAACGACGGAGGGACAGGACTCGGCGAGGAGAACATCCTCATGCGGCGGTTCTTCGACACGCCGAAGTTCCGCGAGCTCTACGACGAGACCTACCGCGAGCTCTTCGAGCTGTTGCTTCGCTCAGGGCGCGCCGACGAGCTCGCGCTCGAGCTCGGCGCCGCGATCCAAGACGACGCGGCGGCGCGCAACCTCGTCAGCCCATCCGCCTTCGACGGGGCGGCGGCGGGCAAGCGCGCGTTCATCGCCAGTCGAATCGAGTACCTCGTCACCCATCCGATCATCGCAGGCGAGGGAGGCGACAAGACGAGGTGATGCGCTCAGGCATAGAGTTCGCGCCGCGGCGATCTTGGGGGGTTCTCATGAAGCGCTACGGAAACGGACGGCGGCGTTGGCTGCGTGCACTCGGTGTGCTGATGGCCGCGGTGTTGACGCTCGCGGCTGCTACGAGCGGCGCCAGCGGCGGCGAGGTTGGCGGCGGCAAACTCACCGACAGCTTCCGAGGTGTCGACGCCGAGACGATCAAGATCGGCATCGTCATCGTCGACTACGAGTCCATTAAGGACTTCGTCGACTTCCACCGCGGCGATCAGGAGGAGACCGCGCAGATCTTCGTGGATTGGATCAACGACAACGGAGGCGTCGGCGGCCGCATTATCGACCCCGTCTTCAAGACCTACCCGCCGATCCCCGGTCAAGAGCCCAGTGCACTCAGCCTCTGCACTTCGCTGACCGAGGACGAGGAGGTGTTCGCGGTGCTCGGGGTGTTCATCGACTTCACCGGTGACGCGCAGTTGTGCCTCACCCGTGACCACGAGACCATCCACATCGGCCACGAGCTCGAGCAGCCCTGGATCGACGAGTCGCCACCCGCATTGTTGTTGACCACCGAGAACACCAAGGAGAAGCGGGCCGAAGCCCTCCTCAACCTGTTCAAGGAGGAGCGCACGCTCAAGGGCCGGACCGTGGCCACGCTCGTCGATCAGGACGCGGAGGGGCGCGTCAACGACCTCATCATCCCAACCCTCGACGACATGAAGGTCAAGCAGGGCTCCACCGCGGTGCTCACCGTCACGGGAACTGACACCG
Source organism: Acidimicrobiia bacterium (assembly GCA_040881685.1). Taxonomy (NCBI): domain Bacteria; kingdom Bacillati; phylum Actinomycetota; class Acidimicrobiia; species Acidimicrobiia bacterium. The sequence continues at coordinate 13,096 of JBBECS010000034.1, forward strand.
CGGCCGCGCAGTCGCAGCTCGACAGCTTCATCGAGCGCTGGGAGACCGAGGACGTCGACACGATCTTCATGGTCGGCTTGCGGGTCTCGGGGGTTCAGTTCGTCGAGAAGATCAAGGCCGCGATGCCCAAAGTGCGCCTGATCACCGACGCCGAGTCGACGCTCGAGCAAGCTCAGGACCTGGCCGCGTCCGGTACCGACCCGAACCCGTACGAGGGCATGTTCACCATCGTGGGCGAGACCGAGTCGGAGCGCTGGGCGAACAAGAGCCCGGAACTCCAGGAGTGCGTCGACGTGTGGGAGAAGGCCACCGGCGAGACCGTGCTCGGGCCCGACGAGGTGACACCCGACGCTGACGGCCGGGTGGAAGAGATCTTCACCGCAGTCGAGGACTTCTGCGGCGAGCTCGTGTTCTTCAAGTCGATCGCAGAGAAGGCCGGGCCCAAGCTCACCAACAAGAGCTGGCGGAAGGCGGTCGACAGGTTCGGCCCGATCAAGCTCGTCACGACGAGCCAGGCGTCGCTGTGCAAGGGCAAGTACGGGGCCGACGACGAAGGCCGGCTCGTCAAGTACGACCCCACCATCGGCGAGAACGGGGACTGGAAGCCCGTCACCGAGGTCCAGGACGTCAGCGGCGGGGAGTGCGCCTAACGCGACCGCGTTCTCGCGCCCGTCCCGGTCCGCGGCCCCTGCTCAACCGGGCGCGGTGCTGCGCACGATGGCCCGCTCGTCGGTGCCGAGGTACGAGCTGATGACCCGCGGATCGTTGCGAACCTCGTCGGGCGTGCCCTCGGCGATGATCCGACCGGCCTCCATGCAGTAGACGCGGTCGCTGATCGACATGACCATGGGCAGGTCGTGCTCCACGACGATGAGCGTCGCGTCGAGCTCGTGTTGCACACGCGTAATCAGAGGCCCAAATGCCTCGGCCTCGCGTTGGGCAACACCAGCCGTGGGCTCGTCCAGACAGAGGACTCGCGGCGCCACCGCGAGCACCGCCGCGAGCTCGACGATACGGCGCGTCCCCGTCGACAGCTCGGCGACGTGACGATCCGCGTAGCGGCCGAGTCCCAGGTAGTCGATGAGCTCTGCCGCGTCGGCCTGCTTTGCCCGCTCACTTCGTTGCGACCACGGCGAAAACACGAGCGTTCCCCAGAACGAGGTGCGATGGCGGGCCTCGAGCGCGAGCTGCACCGTCTCGCGCACGCTCAGCTCCGGGTAGAGGATCGCGGCCTGGAACGTGCGTCCGAGCCCGAGCCGCGCTCGCTGGTACGCCTTCTTGTCGCTGACGTCGCGTCCGAGCAGGTGCACGCTTCCCCGACTCGGCACGAAAGCGCCAATCGCGTTGAGCAGCGTCGACTTCCCGGCGCCGTTGTTCCCGATCAGCCCGATCACCTCCCCCTTGTCGGCACGGAAGTCGACGTCGTCCACGGCAACGAGACCGCCGAAGTTGACAGAGAGCGACGTGGTCGCCAGCACGCTGCCGTCGGGGTTCGTCGCGGTCTCGGCCACTGTCGTGCGGCGAGTCAGCGATGCGGGGGGCGCCACCATGGTCTTCCCCGGCGCCGGGGGTAGGCGTCGCTCCAGCAGGGCGAGCAGCTGGGCGCGGGTCCACACGCCGATCTGAGCGAACCCGCCGGGGATGTACAGCAGGATGATGAGCAGCCCGATGCTCGACGTGAGCAGGGGAATCAAGTCGTTGTTGGGCCAGAAGCCGGGGAGGCCGACGATCCACAGCGCGCCGACCACCGCGCCGGAAAGGCTGCCGAGACCGCCGATCACGACCATCGCGACGAGTGCGAGTGAGTTGTTGACCAGGAAGAATCGCTCCGCCGGCCCGAACGTCGTGGGTACGGCTCCGAGCACAGCGCCGCCAAGGCCGGCCACGAACCCCGCAACCGCGAAGGCGGTGAGCTTGACGCGTGCGGGCGAGACCGTCATCGCCGCCGCGGCCTGCTCGTTCTCGCGCACCCCCACGATCATCCGCCCGACACCCGAACGCCGGAGATGGCCGACCGCAAGGAGCACCACGACGAGTAGCAGCAGGACAAAGTAGTAGTAGGCACGGTTCTCGAAGGTGAGCTTCCACGGCCCAAGATCGGCGCGCGGGATCTGCACGGTTGACAGGCCGTCAGTAAAGAAGTCGAGACGGAAGATGTACGCCTGCGCGGCGATTGCGAACGCGAGGGTGCTGACTGCGAGGAGCAGCCCCCGTACTCGCAATGCTCCGATGCCGATGATCACCGCGATCGCACAGGCGGTGAGCGCGCCGCCGAGCACGGTCCACGGAAACGCCATGGGGGACAGCGAGATATCGAAGACGCCGAGGTCGAGCGACAACCCGCGCGCGAGCGTCGCCGCAGTCAGTGCCGCGATGCCGCCGAACGCCATCTGTCCGAGCGAGAGCTGGCCCCCCCACCCGGTGAGCACGACCACCGACACCGCGCACAGCGCGAACCCCAGGATCACCGCCCACACCTGGTGACGCGCCGACAGGTCGGTGGTCAGCGGCGCCGCCGCAGCAACGACCAGGGCGAGGAGTCCGACGAGTTGCGGGAGTCGCCGGACCCACCAGATGCTGCGCAGCCGTTCGGGAATCACGGCGACTCGCGGCGCGAACTGGAAACTCTCGCCACCGGCTCGAGCATTCCGGCTCACTCGTGCCACTAGGACAACGACGATCACGAAGAGTACGAACTGTACGAGTCCGGTCTGAGCCGTGAAATGGAACGACAGCACCCGCTCGCCGACACCGATGAGGATCGCGCCGAGAGCTGCGCGCGGCAGCGAGACCATGCCACCGATGAGCGCGGCCGCCATGCCTCGCAAGAGCGTGTCGGGCCCGATGCTGACGAGCTCGGTCGATCCCCGGTCCGTCGCGGTCAGCAGGACCGCCGTGGCGGACAGGAAACCTGCGACCGACCACACGGCCGTGGACACCAGCTTGGGGTTGATGCCGGTCATCCGAGCGAGATCGGCGTTGCTTGCCGACGCCTGGACCTGGTCGCCGAACGCCGTGTGATTCAGGAGCCACCACAAGGCAGTGATGACGATCGGGACCACGATCAGGATCAACAACTGGGCGGCGCTGACGTCGATGCCAAGCCCGGGATGCCACTCTCCTTCGAACGGTAGGGGGAACTGAGTCTGGAGGTTCCCTGTGCGGTAGTCAGGCAGCGCAAGCGTCACCGCCAGCGCGAGCTGCGCCACGCCGATCGTGGCCACGAGCACGATCACGCGCGGCGCGCTGAACAACCGTCGAATCACCGCCAGCTCCACGAGCGCGCCAGACAGCGTTCCGACCGCGAGCGCGGCGATCAGCGACGGCCAGTACGGCCAGCCGTTCTTGCCGGCCATGATTGCGAACAGTGCCGTGGCTGGGACCCCGAGGTTACCGACCGCGAAGTTGATGACGCGACTCGATCGATAGACGAGCACGATCCCCATCGCGACCAGCGCGATGATGAGGCCGCCGACGATCCCCTTGAACAGCAGGTTCGAGGTGATGAACGCGGTGCCAAGGATCACGAGCGCGTTAGCCGCCCTGGGCTCCGAAGAACACCGCGCGTACGAGGTCGTCTCGCTCGAGGAGGTCGGCGGCCGGACCCTCGAACCGCACTTCGCCCTTCTCGAGGAAGATTGCCCGGTCGGCGACGGCGAGCGCCACGTTCAGCGACTGCTCGACGATGACCATCGTCTGCCCGCGCGCTTTGAGGTTCTCCACCACCTCGAGGAGCCGTTGGACCACTACGGGCGCGAGGCCCAGCGACAGCTCGTCGATCAGGAGAACCTCGGGCTCGTGGAGGAGGACGCGGGCGATGGCGAGCATCTGGCGTTGGCCGCCAGAGAGGTTGGCCGCAATCTGGCCGCGGCGGTCGGCGAGCTCGGGGAGCAGCTCGAGGACACCCGCGATGCGGTCTTCGGATTCGTGGCGCGACGTGGCATTCAAGCGGGCGCTGATCGTGAGGTTCTGCAGAACGGTGAGGCCCGGGAACACGCCCTGACCGCCCGGCAGGGCCATGATGCCGAGCCGCCGGGCTCGAGCCTCGGGCGCGACGTAGGTGACGTTCTGACCGTTGAGCCGGACGACGCCGCGTTCGGGTACGCCGAGCCCAGTGATCACCCGGAGGACCGTGGACTTGCCGGCGCCGTTGGTACCAAGCAGCGCGACGGTCTCGCCCTTCTGCACCTCGAGGTTCACGCCGAAGAGCACCTGGACCGGGCCGTAGGAGAAGTCGATGTTGGCGAGCTGGAGAGCCGGAACGGCAATGCCCTCGTCGTGACGCTTGTGGTACTCCTCCTGCTCTTCGAGCAGCTCCTCGACGACGAGCGACAGGTCGTGACGAATGAAGCGCGCGCCGTTCATCAGCAGCAGCCCGCCGATGATCGCCGTCGGGACGCCCAGGACGATGACCGTGCCCCGCACGCCGATCTCATCAGTGAGGAAGCCCGAGGCGATCCCGCCGCCGAAGCCACCGATGAAGAAGATGTACATCGTGGTCACTGCGGCGCCCATACCGCGCAGCCGGTAGGGGACGACGGCCTGGGTCACCGGCCTGACCATGGCGAACGCGCAGATCGTGAGCACCGCCTGGGGGATGCCGAACACCACGAACAACGCCTTGCTGTGCGTCGAATATTGGAGCGGCGTGATCAGCGCCGACGGGAGGACCAGTGCTCCCACGAGCGCGAGCGCCCGAGCCGGGTTCTGGCGGTAGATGCGGTCGAAGCGTGAGCCGATGAGCGGGAGGAGCGGCAGCGCGGCCACGCCGCTGAGGCTGAGGAGCAGGCCGCGGTCCAGCACGTCGGTGACGCGCAGCGTCTCGTCGAGGTAGAGCGTGGCCAACACCTGCTGGCTGAACAACCCGAAACCCAACGCGCAGAAGGCGACGAGCACCGTCCTGACCGTGCGGATGCGCTTGATGCGCGCAAACGCGGCCTCCATCGAGATCGGGGCCGGGTCCTCGTCCTCGATGAGCTCGCCGAGCACGTGGTCCTGCTCGAACTGACCCCTCGGCGGCTCCTTGATGAGGAACGCGCCGACCGCGGCGATCGCAACCGGGACTCCGAGGACGTACCACGCCCAGCGCCATCCCTCGGGCCCTCCCGCGATCGTCGCGATCCCGCCGACGAGCACCGGGCTCGCCAGTGCGAGCCCGCGGCCGATCATCTCGTTCAGCGCAGACATGCGGGCGCGCACGCCAATCGGGTAGTTGTCGGCGAGGAGGGAGGCGTGCACGGGAATCGTGGACGCCTTGGCGATGCCGGTCCCGAACCGCGTCCAGAAGAGCATGAACGCGCTGGTCGCCACGCCGGAGAGGAATACGAACAAGCCGAAGAACAGGCCCGAGAACCCGACGATGGGAACCCGCTTCACGCGATCGCTCAGCCACCCCATCGGCACGGCACCGAGGACAAAGAAGCCCGCGGACGCGGTGCCGATGAACACGATCGTGCCCTTGCTGATGCCAAACGTCGCGCGGATCTCCGGTGCAAGCACATAGATCGCCGCGCCCTCGAGCTCGTCGAGCGAGTTGAGCAGGGTGAGGACCGCGAACATCATCACGCCGCCCCGCTTCAGGCCGGCGCGCAGCGACATGGGTGCCGCGTTCACCCCCGGGAGCAGGTCGTCGGGAAAGATCACTTGCTCGCGGGCCTGGGCCTGCGCCGCCTCCCGGGCCTCGTCCTCGGCGATCACCGTGGCGGCGAGGGCGGCGGCACGTGGTGCCCCGTCGTCCGCGCGCACCGGTCCCCCCGTGGCTGGCACGTCGGGGATCGTACGGCTTCCCTGACACGCGCGTCAGGGCCTCGATATCGTGCGGCCATGCAACTGGAGTACGCATTCGGGCCCACGATCCGGGGGGAGCGAAAGTGCGCAAGCTTGCAGTAGGTCTCGTCGTCGTCGTGCTCGTCGCGGCGGCTACGGCGGTCAGTGCTGGGGGTGCGGCCGGCGACGCGTCGTCGGCGCGGAAGAGCAAGCCGTTGACAGTCGCCACGATCAACGTGCTGCACGGGCT
>JBBECS010000035.1:0-40538 GCA_040881685.1 Acidimicrobiia bacterium
GACGCCGGCGCTTGGCCGGAGCCTTCTTGGCAGCTGTCGACTTGCGACGACGACGACGCTTTACGGGCGCCTTCTTCGCAGTCGACTTACGACGCCGGCGCTTGGCCGGAGCCTTCTTGGCAGCTGTCGACTTGCGACGACGACGCTTTACGGGCGCCTTCGCTGCGGTCGACTTCTTCCGACGACGGGTGGTCTTCCGTGCCGTCGACTTCCGGGCGGTCTTCTTCGCCCGACGCTTCGCCGGCTTACGGGCCGCCGTCCTCTTGGCCGCACTCTTGCGTGCGGTGCGTCTCTTTGCCGGAGGCACGGTCACCTACCTTTCATGCTGGTTGTGTTGCTCCGAGTTCGATCGACTTCGACCGACCCGGTCTCAGGTGTTCACCTGCTTCTTGAAGTCGGCACCCACCGAGAACTTGACGGCCTTCGCGGCCGGGATCGCTACAGGCTCGCCGGTGCGCGGGTTACGGCCCGTGCGCGCCGAACGCTGCGAGCGCGACCAGTTGCCGAATCCAGGCAGCGTGACCTTGTCGTCTGCTGCCACGGCGGCCTGAACGACGGTGATGAAGGCGTTGATTGCCTTCTCTGCATCCGACTTGGCGATACCGGCTTCGCCGGCAACCTTGTCGATGACCTCTGACTTGTTCACGCTTGCCTCCATGAGTCGTGCGTGCTCAACAAAGTCGAACGCATCCGTGTAGGCGTGTCAAGCATTTCGAGGCTTTCGCACCGGAATGCTTGCTTCATTGACCTACATCGGCTACGCGTCGTGATCGCTTCCCTTGCTGGTCAGGCGCGCGCACACCGCAGCGCGCGCACGCACGTAAGCAGTAACGGTAAAGCACTCACCCACCAAAGTGGTGGATATCCGCCACTTTTCTCAGGGAGCCAAAATCCGCGCCGGAACCGCGCGAGCGACGAGGATCTGCGCGTCTACGACGCGGGACGAACGCGTGCGCGTGACTCGCGACGAAGTGGACTGCTCTTGACCTCGAGCAAGGAGCGAGAGGTTCGCCGCGGGGTGGCTTTGCCGCCCCGCAACACCAGGGTCGCGACGAGGGCCGCGCCGGAGGGGGCAGACGGGGGAGGCCTGCCTCCCCCGTCTTGACTTTGCAGCCCCGAGCAGATTCGAACTGCCGTTTCCGCCTTGAGAGGGCGGCGTCCTAGGCCACTAGACGACGGGGCCGGAACCGACGCCGAAGAGCGCTTGCTCGGCGGCGCCGGGGTGCTCGGGGGGAAGGACTCGAACCCTCAACGACTGGACCAGAACCAGCTGTGTTACCGATTACACCACCCCCGACCGAGGCCAGGATAGCGAGTCCCGGAACGAGCTTCCCCACGCGAACGGCGCGGCCGAACCCGAAGATGCGACCGACGGACACACGCAGCGCTTCCGAGGCGTAACGCTTCCATTCGGTGAAGCCGTCGATCGGACTGGTCCGCGTGGGCGACGTCACCGCGTCGAGGCCGACCTCGTCCGCGATGAGCCGGATGCGCAGCGAATGGAACGGGTCCGACACGAGCGTGACGAGGTTCAACCCACGCTCGTTGAGCACGTGCGCCGAGGCCTGGAGAGACTCCACCGAGTTGTGGCTGTTGACCTCGAGCAGGAGCTTTTCGTCGGGCACGTTCTTCTCGCGGAGGTAGAGGTAGCCGGCCTGCGCCTCGGTGAAGCGGTCCCCAGGCTGCTTTCCGCCGGTGACGACAATCATCGGCTTCGGCTCTCCAGTCTCGCTCCACAACGTGTACGCATGGTCCAGCCGGGCCTGGAACACGGCGCTCGGGCGACCGTCGTACTGGGCTGCGCCGAGGACGATGATCGCTTCGGGCACGCGGCGATCGTCATCGTCGGCCGCGGCGATGACCTGCACGAACGTGACGCCGTAGTAGGCGACGAGGACCAGGCCGACCACGATCACGACCCGCCGGACGACCGTCCAGGTGAGCCAGGTCACGGGTGCCGCTACCCGTTGAGCCGTGCCCGTGCCGCCTGGATGCGCGCGAGCGCACGCTCGCGACCCAGCAGCACGATCGATTCGAACAGCGGCAAACCGGCCTTGCGCCCTTCCACCGCGGTGTAGACGGCGTGCATCACCTTTCCCGGCTTCACACCGAGCGGTTCGAGTGTGGGGCGGAGATCGATCCGATCGTCGGGCCACGCGCAGCTCTCGAGATGGGTCGCGACGGCATCGAGGATCTCGCCGACCTGCTCCGTCGCAGCCAACTTCTCCCAGGAGTCCTTCTCGATCGTGAACTTCCCCTCATCGACGAAGAGAAAGTCCATCTGATCGACGAGCGAGACAAGGGTGACGGCCCGCTCCTGACCGATGCGCAGCGCCTCGCGGAACACCGTCCGGTCGAGGCCGTCGCCGAAGCGGGCTTCGGCGAAGGGCAGGGCGCGCTCCTCCAGCTCGTCGAGCGAGATCCGGCGGATCCACTCGCCGTTCATCCAGTCGAGCTTCTTGTGGTCGAACGCCGCCGCCGCGTGCGTCACCCCGTCGAGGTCGAACGCGGCGACGATCTCCTCGATGCTCATGACCTCGCGGCCATCGTCCGGGGCCCAGCCGAGCAGCGCGAGGTAGTTGCATACGGCCTCACGCAAGTAGCCCGCCTCGCGGAACTCCTCGAGCGCGACCGAACCGTGACGCTTCGACAGCTTCGATCGGTCCGGTGCGAGGATCAGCGGGAGGTGCGCATACACCAGGGGCCCGCCTCCCAGCGCGTCACGGAGTGCGAGGACGCGGTGGGTCGAGTCGAGGAGGTCATCTCCCCTGATCACGTGGGTGATCTCCATGGCAAGATCGTCGACGGCGTTGGCAAGGAAGAAGATGGGATTGCCGTCGGAGCGCACGATCACGAAGTCGGGGATCGACGTCCACTCGACTGCCACTTCGCCACGGATGGCATCGACGAAGCGGCTCACCCCGTCGTCGGGCGTGCGGAACCGGATGGAGCGCGGCCGACCCTCCGCGGCGAGCGCAGCACGCTGATCCGCCGAGAGATCGCGGCAGTGCCCGTCGTAGCCCGGTGTTCTCCCGGCCTTCTTCGCGGCCTCGTTCTTCGCCTCGAGCTCCTCGGGCGTGCAGTAGCACTCGTATGCCCGGCCGCGTTCGACGAGATCGGCGGCGGCGGCGCGGTACTCGTCGAACCGGTCGCTCTGGAGGATCGGCCCTTCATCCCAGTCGAGACCGAGCCATCCGAGGATCCCCGGGATTCCCTCGACCCACTCGTCGCGTGACCGCTCTCGGTCGGTGTCCTCGATCCGAAGCGCGAAGACCGCGCCGTGGTGCCGCGCGTAGAGCCAGTTGAACAGCGCGGTACGAGCCGAACCCACATGCAACGACCCAGTCGGCGCGGGTGAAAACCGGACTCGCATGCCGGTGAGGGTACGGCACCCTCAGCCTCCCGTGATCTCCTCGAGGAGGCGGCGGGCGATCACGATGCGCTGGATCTGGTTCGTCCCCTCGTAGATCTGGGTCGCCTTGGCGTCGCGCATCATGCGCTCGACGGGGAACTCACGCACGTAGCCGACGCCGCCGAGGATCTGCACCGCGTCGGTCGTCACCTGCATCGCGGTGTCGGACGCGAACCACTTGGCCATCGCCGAGGCCTTCGACGTGCCGGGACCGCCGGCGTCGAGCAGCGAGCACGCCCGGTAGACGAGCAGCCGAGCCGCCTCGAGCTTGGTGGCCATCTCGGCGAGCATGAACTGGATGCCCTGAAAGTCGGCGACCCGGGAGCCGAACTGCGAGCGCTCGGTGGCGTAGCGGGCCGCAGCGTCGAGCGCGCCTTGCGCGATGCCGACGGCCTGGGCACCCACGATCGGGCGCGAGGAGTCGAGGGCCTGCATGGCGAATCCGAAGGCTTCGCCCTCCTCGCCGATCAGGTTGGCGGCCGGGACCGACACGTCGTCGAGGAGCACCTCGCCGGTGGGAGATGCCCGCATGCCCATCTTGTTCTCGATCTTGCCGATCGCGAGTCCCGCGAAGTCCTTCTCGACGACGAACACGCTGATCCCGTGGCGTGCGGAGTCGGGGTCCGTCTTGACGAACACGGTGTAGAAGTCGGAGATCCCGGCGTTGGTGATCCAGGCTTTGCGCCCGTTCAGCACGTAGTGGTCTCCATCTCGGACCGCCCGCGTGGACATCGAGGCCACGTCGCTGCCGCCCTGCGGCTCGGACAGGCAGTACGAGCCCTGCCACTCCCCTGCCGCGACCTTGGGCACCACACGGGCCTGCAGCTCGGGGGAGCCGTGCTGGAGAATCACCTCGCACGCCAGGCGGGAGATCAGGACGAACAGTGAAGAGGATGCGCAGACGCGGGCGACCTCCTCCACGAGCATGGCGTAGGCCAGGGTGTCGCCGCCGTCGCCGCCGTGCTCGACCGGGTACGGCAGGCGGATGAAGCCGGAGTCTCGGTACGCCTCGAACGACTTCCAGGGGAAGTCGGCGCACTCGTCGACCTCCGCCGCGTGCGGGGCGACCTGCTCCTCGGCGAATCGGCGCAGGGCACTGCGCAGCGCGTCGTGCTCCGGCGACAGCAGGAACTCGGCCACGGCCGGGTCAGGTTAGCCATCCACCTGACACAGGTGTCAGGTACCCAGAACCTTTTGGCGTCGATAGCTGTCGCATACGGACAGTCAGCGACGCCAAAACCTTCAGGCGTCGTCCGCTCGCTGTTTCAGCGCGGCGCGGATCTCGGCCACGCGGGGCGTGAGCGCCGACGGAGCGAGACGGAGCGCGTCGATGTCGACCGCGTCGCACAGCGCTCGGCGCCGGGGATAGTCCTCGTGCGCACCTTCGACACGCTGCACGCGCCACTTGGCGAAGTCGGGGTCGACACCCCCCTGGTACCCGAGCACGAGCATGGAGCACTCGACGTCGACCATCACGGGTGCGCGCCCGACCGAAGCCGCCCGCTTCATGGCGAGTTCGCCGATGACCGAAGCGGCGTCCGCGGCGTGCTCATGAGGAGCCAGTGCGATGCGATCGCGCGCACGGCCGACCAGCAAGAGCGCATAACCGATGTTCGGTCCCGGTGCCCCGAGGAACCGGCCCGCAGGCTGGCCGCCTCGGACGTCGCCCGGCCGGTCGGCCCGCCAGGGCTTCGCCGGCGGGTAGTGCACGCCGGGTGCGAGGTTCGGCTCCTGCCTCGGCGCTCCGTCGCGCGTGGAGGCGACGTACGGATCAGTTGGCATGCGTGCGGAGGGTAGGTCAGCCGGAGGCTTGACCCAACAACAACCCGTAGACGAGCGAGTCGTACAAGGCCTGCCACGACGCTTCGATGATGTTCTCGCTCACCCCGATCGTGGACCAGGTGCGATCGCCGTTCGTGGAGTCGATGAGCACTCGCGTGACCGCACCCGTGCCCTTCTGCGTGTCGAGGACCCGCACCTTGTAGTCGGTGAGGTGGACCCGGTCGAGCGCTGGGTACCGACCACCGAGCGCGCGGCGCAGCGCGGTGTCGAGCGCGTTCACCGGGCCGTTGCCTTCGGCCGTCGCGACCGTGCGCTCACCCCCCACATGAACCTTGATCGTCGCTTCAGTGCTCACACCCCCCGCGGTCGCGTCACCCTCCCCGGTCTGGAGGTCGTCGGTGATCACGCGGAAGGACTCGACCTCGAACCACGGCTGCTCCCATCCGGTGGCGCGCCGCATGAGCAGCTCGAGCGACGCGTCGGCCACCTCGAAGTGGTAACCCTCGTGCTCCATCCGCTTGAGGGTGTCGACGACGTCGTTGACCTGCGGGCCGTCGAGCTCGAGCCCGAGCTCCTCGGCCTTGAGCAAGATCGTCGACTTGCCGGCTAGCTCCGACACCACGAACCGCGTGCCGTTGCCCACCGTGTCGGGAGGAACGTGCTCGTAGGCATCCGGTCGCTTCTTGATCGCGCTGGTGTGCAGGCCCGCCTTGTGCGCGAACGCGGACTCGCCCACGTACGCCGCTTGCGGGTTCAATGCCATGTTCACGAGCTCAGCGACGTGGTGCGCCACCGGCGTGAGCCGCTCGAGCCGGTCAGCGGGGATGGTCTCGATCCCCATCTTCAGCGTGAGGTTCGGGATGATCGTCGTGAGGTTGCAGTTCCCGGTCCGCTCGCCGTAGCCGTTGATCGTGCCCTGCACCTGCATCGCGCCGCCGCGTACCCCGGCGAGCGCGTTCGCCACACCGGTGCCGGCATCGTCGTGGAGGTGCACGGCGATCCCGACGTCGCCGCCGAAATAGCTCACGACCGCTCGCACCGTGGCTTCCACCTCGTCGGGCAGCGTGCCGCCATTCGTGTCACACAGCACGAGCCGCGTCGCGCCTCGCTGCACCGCGGCTTCGAGCACGCGGAGGCTGAACTCGGGCGTACGCCGATAGCCGTCGAAGAAGTGCTCGGCGTCGAAGAACACGTCGAGACCGTTGCCACAGAGGAACTCGATTGAGTCGGCCACCATCGCGACCCCTTCGTCGAGCGTGGTGCCGAGCGCCTCGGTGACGTGGTAGTCCCAGCACTTTCCGACGATGCACACGGTCGACGTGCCCGCCTCCACGAGGTTGCGCAACGTGTCGTCGGAGTCGACCTTGCCCTTCGGACGGCGCGTCGAGCCAAAGGCGACGAGCGTGCTGGTGTCGAGCACGAGCTCGGTGGCGGCCCGCCGGAACATCTCGTCGTCCTTGGGGTTCGAGCCCGGCCAGCCCGCCTCGATGAAGTGCACGCCGAGCCAGTCGAGCTGCTCGGCGATGCGCAGCTTGTCGTCGACCGTCAGCGAGATCCCCTCGAGCTGAGACCCATCGCGAAGCGTCGTGTCGTAGATCTCGACGCTTGCTGGTGCCGCAGACTCACTCACGGACATATTCCAACCAGTCCGCGTACTTCTCCACCTCGCCGTGGACGGTCGCGAAGTAGGTCTCTTGGACCTTGCGCGTGAGCTCACCGGGGTCGCCGATCTCGCGGTCATCGACCTCCCGGATGGGCACAACCTCCGCCGCGGTGCCGGTGAGGAAGGCCTCGTCGGCCAGGTACAGGTCGGTCCGCAGCAACGCCTCTTCGCGCACCTCGTAGCCGAGGTCGCGAGCGATCGTCATCACGGAATCACGCGTGATGCCCTCGAGCGCGCCCGACGACAGTGGCGGTGTGCGGAGCACACCATCCGTGACCACGAACAGGTTCTCGCCGGTGGCCTCCGACACCTCACCGTTCATGTTCAGGAGCACCGCCTCGTCGTACCCACCCTTGATCGCCTCGACCTTGGCCAGGCTCGAGTTCACATAGATCCCCGTGCCCTTCGCCGCGACCGGGTTGATGTTCGGGTCCATGCGGCGCCACGTGGAGATCTTCATGCGCACGCCGCGCTTGATCCCTTCGTCGCCGAGGTACGTCCCCCAAGGCCACACCGCGATCGAGACGTTCACCTTGCACGGGAGCGGGTTCAATCCCATCTCCCCGTACCCGAGGTACGCGAGGGGGCGGATGTAGCAGCCCTCGACCTCGTTGACCCGTACCGTCTCCTTCGTCGCCTCGACCAGCTCCTCGACCGAGAACGGGAGCTCCATCAGCAGGAGCGACGCCGAATCCTGCAGGCGCTGGATGTGGTCGGTGAGACGGAAGACGGCCGGACCGCGCGACGTCGGATAGGCACGGATGCCCTCGAACACGCCCGACCCGTAGTGGAGCGTGTGGGTGAGGACGTGGACGGTCGCGTCGTCCCAATCGACGAGCGTCCCGTCCATCCAGATCTTCTGGGTCTTCTCGATCGGCATCGCGCCCCTGCTTCCCTTCGCTCTTCCTGGTGGCTACTGCACTCGCTCGGCGATCGTGTCGCCGATCTCGCTCGTCGTTCCGGTCACGTCATCGGACTTCTCGACGGCCTCACGCACCCGCACAGCGGCGTCGCTCTCGCCGAGGAACTCCAACATCATCGCCGCCGAGACGATCGCCGCGCGCGGATCGGCGCGCCCGGTGCCCACGATGTCAGGCGCGGACCCGTGCACCGGCTCGAACACCGAAGGCCCGGTGCGCGCAGGGTTGAGGTTGGCCGACGCGGCGCGACCGATCCCACCCGAGACGGCGCCACCGAGATCGGTGAGGATGTCGCCGAACAAGTTGTCGGTGACGATCACGTCGTAACGCGCCGGATCCTGCACCAGGTAGATGCACGCCGCATCGACGTGGTGGTAGGCCGTCCCGACGTCGGCGAACTCCGTGGCGACTTCGTCGAACGCGCGCTGCCACAGGTCGCCGGCGAACTGGAGCACGTTGGTCTTGTGCACGAGGGTCACGTGCCGGCGGCCCCGAGAGCTGGCGAGGTCGAACGCGAACCGCACACAGCGCTCGACACCGAAGCGAGTGTTGACCGAGCCCTGCGTGGCGATCTCGCTCGGCGTGCCCTTCCGCAGGAAGCCACCTTCACCTGCGTACACACCCTCGGTGTTCTCGCGGACCACAACCATGTCCACACCGTCGTTGAAAGGACTCGGCCCGGCGACGAAAGGACGCAAGTTCACGAAGAGATCGAGCTCGAAGCGCAACCGCAGCAGCAGACCCCGCTCGAGCACGCCGGGCGGCACCTCGGGAGTCCCGACCGCGCCGAGCATCACCGCGTCGAGGCCACGGATCGCGGCGAGGTCGTCGTCGGGCAGCACCTCGCCGTCGCGCAGGTAGCGGGCACCACCGAGGTCGAAGGCCACCGGGGTGTAGGCCACCCCGGCCGCGTCGACCACCTTCATGGCCTCGACCACGACCTCGGGGCCGATCCCGTCCCCCCCGATGATCCCGATCCTGTGGGTCACTTCGCTCCTGTGCGTGCTCGCCGTGTGGTGCTGCGGTCCTGACAACGAAAAACCGCCCACCGAGGTGGACGGTCGGGGGCGAACGCCGGTGGCCGGCGTCCGCTACGAGATGACGATGACGGGCTGATGCGCCATGGGTCGTCCATTCTCCCAGTCGCCTGAGAGTGGGTCAACCGGCTTCCGTGCCGATCCGTCGAGCGCGCTCGCACGTAGTACCAAGGGCCCCGTCCTCACCAGGAGGTCAGCGGTCGTGAGGAAGCTCGGGTTGCTCGCGGGTGGGATCGTCATGACCTTGGTCGCCGGCTTCGGCTTCTACTGGCTCGTGCTGCGGGACGACCCAGCTCCTCCCGCCAAGATCAAGCAGACCAAGGTGGCGACGGGCGCCGACGCGCCCGAAGGGCTGCTCGACGGCACGTACGCGCTGCGCTCGTCCGACGGCGACTCGTTCGTCGGCTACCGCGTCGAGGAGCAGTTCGTGGCGGGCGCCATCAACGGCACCGCCACCGGTCGCACTCCGGAGATCGAGGGCAGCCTCTCGATCTCGGGCACCACCGTCGACGGCGTCACGATCACCGCCAACGTGCAGGCGCTGGTGTCCGACGAGTCGAGGCGCGACAACCGGATCCGCACCTCGGGACTGGAGACCGACACGTTCCCCAACGCGGAGTTCGTGCTCGACGAGCCCATCGAGCTCGGGACGCTCCCCGCCGCCGGCGAGACCGTCGAGGTCACCGCCGTCGGTCACCTGACGCTGCACGGGGTGACGCGCGACGTGGAGATCCCGCTCGAGGCTCGCTGGGATGGAACGCGCGTACAGGTGGTCGGCCGACTGCCGATCGTGTTCTCCGACTACGACATCGACGCCCCCTCGGTCCCCGGGTTCGTGACCGTGGACGACCGGGGCGAGATGGAGCTCCAGCTCTTCTTCGAGCCGGAGTGAACTCCACGCCGGAATGCGTCAGACCGGCGGTTACGCTCCGGTCATGGACGAGGTGCATCTCTCTCCCGACGCGTACGAACGCCTTCGCAAGGAGGCGGATTGGCGCTCGGGTGAGCGGCGCGACGAGATCTCCCAGTGGATCGAACGGGCCCGTGAGCATGGCGACATCAGGGAGAACGCCGACTTCGACGCGGCCAAGAACGAGCAGGGCCTCAACGAGGGCCGCATCCGCCAGCTCGAGGTGATGCTGCGCGCCTCCCGCGTCGTCGAAGGCGCCGAGGGCGACGTGGTCGCCCCGGGCACGATCGTCGAGGTCCGCATGGACGACGATGCCGAGACGACCCACTACCTCGTGGGGTCGATCGAGGAGCGCCACGACTCGCACGACGTGCTCTCGACCTCGTCCCCACTCGGCCGGGCGTTGATGGGGGCGGCCCCCGGCGAGGTCAGGAGCTACAAGGGCCCCCGCCGCACGTTTCAGGTCGAGGTGGTGAGCGTCAAGCCCCTGACTGGGTAAGGAAAGGGGCGGGGCTGCCGATTCGCCGCGCCGGCGGCGGTGTCGACGGTGCCGCCGCCCGCTCCGTCGCCCGCCGCCGGCCGGTTCTCCCGCCACCCCAATGCCGGCGGTCGCCGCGAAGGGCCGTGCCACAATCGCCGCATGGCAACGCTCTCCGACAAGGTCTGGGAGCGCCACGTCGTGCGCCGCGCCGACGGTGAGCCAGACCTTCTCTATGTGGACCTGCACCTCGTGCACGAGGTCACGTCGCCGCAGGCGTTCGACGGGCTCCGCATCCAGGGCCGCACCGTGCGCCGCCCCGACCTCGCGGTCGCCACCATCGACCACAACAACCCCACGGCCGACGTCGACCTCGCGCATCCCGACCCGGTCTCCGCCGAGCAGATGGCGGTGCTGGCCAGGAACTGCGAGGAGTTCGGCATCCGCTTCTACGGGATGGGTGACCCCCGGCGCGGGATCGTGCACGTCATCGGCCCCGAGCAAGGCCTCACGCTCCCCGGCATGACCGTGGTCTGTGGCGACAGCCACACCTCGACCCACGGCGCGTTCGGGGCGCTCGCTTTCGGGATCGGCACGAGCGAGGTGGAGCACGTGCTCGCCACCCAGACGCTCCCTCAAGTCCGACCGGCCACGATGGCGGTGATCGTGGAGGGCGACCTGGACGCGGGCGTGACCGCCAAGGACGTGGTGTTGTCGATCATCGCCCGCATCGGTACCGGGGGCGGGATCGGCTCGATCATCGAATACCGCGGCTCGGCCATCCGCGGGCTGTCGATGGAGGGCCGCATGACGGTCTGCAACATGTCCATCGAGGCTGGCGCCCGCGCGGGGATGGTCGCACCCGATGAAACCACCTTTTCGTGGCTCGAGGGCCGGCCGTTCGCCCCGAAGGGCAAGGACTGGGAGACCGCACTGGACGACTGGCGCACGCTCGCGACCGACCCCGACGCCGGCTTCGACACCGAGGTCGAGATCGACGCGGCGACGATCCGCCCGTCGGTGAGCTGGGGCACGAACCCGGCGCAGACCGTGGGCATCGACGACGTGGTGCCCGAGCCCGACTCGTTCCCGGAGCTGAGCCAGCGGGAGTCGGCGATGCACGCGCTGCGCTACATGGGCCTCAAGGCCGGGACACCGATCCGTGACATCGCCGTCGACACCGTGTTCATCGGCTCGTGCACCAACTCGCGCCTCGAGGACCTCCGGGCCGCGGCCGAGGTGGTTCGGGGGCGCTCCGTGCGAGACGGGCTGCGGGCCATGGTGGTGCCGGGCTCGTCCAAGGTGAAGGCGGATGCCGAGGCCGAGGGACTCGACGAGGTCTTCCGTGCCGCGGGGTTCGACTGGCGGGAGTCAGGGTGCTCGATGTGCCTGGCGATGAACCCCGACAAGCTCGCGCCCGGCGAGCGGGCGGCCTCCACCTCGAACCGCAACTTCGAGGGTCGCCAGGGCAAGGGGGGCCGCACGCACCTCGTGTCGCCCACCGTGGCAGCTGCCACGGCCATCGCCGGCCGCTTCACGACTCCCGAGGACTTGCCGTGAGCAGGTCTGCCAACGCGGCACCGGAGCGAGCGGAGCGAGCGAAGGTGCTCGCCCAGTGAGCGAACGCCGCGGGCCGGGTATCCCGGCCCGCAGAGAGTGAGCGAGGACTGATGCCTGATCCCGTCGAGCAGATCGTGGGGCGGGCGGTGCCGCTGAACCGCTCCGACGTCGACACCGACCAGATCATCCCCAGCGATTGGCTCAAGCGGGTCGAGCGCACCGGCTTCGGCGCAGGGTTGTTCTCGGAGTGGCGCGAGAGCAGCGACTTCGTGCTCAACCGTCCCGAGTACCAGGGCGACGACGTGCGCGTGCTCGTGGCCGGGCCGAACTTCGGTACCGGATCCTCTCGGGAGCACGCGCCCTGGGCGCTCGAGGACTACGGCTTCGAGGCCATCATCTCTGCGCGCTTCGCCGACATCTTCCGCAACAACTGCCTGAAGATCGGCCTCGTGCCCGTGGAGCTCCCGCAGGGCGTGGTGGACCGGATCATGGCCGCGGTCGAGGACGACCCCCAGGTCGAGATCGTGGTCGACGTGGTCGACCGCCGCGTCGCCGTCCCCGCGCTCGACCTCGACGAGCCGTTCGCACTCGACGACTTCCACCACCACCGCCTGGTCAACGGCCTCGACGACATCGCGCTCACCCTCCAGCAGGCCGACGAGATCGCTGCCTACGAAACCGGCCGAGCCGCCTGGTTGCCAGTGGTCACCTGATCTCGCTCCGTCGCGGACGCTCCCTCACTTCAGAGCGCCCTCCGCTGCGCTCCGGGCGCCGCACTCACACAATCAGGAGGACGTAGACGCCCAGCGCCAGGGCGGCCCCGGCCACCTCCACCGCGGGGTACCACCAGGGGATCCGGGCTCCGCAGCATCGGGCGCGCCCACGCCGCAGGAGATAGCCAACCACCGGCAGGTTGTCCCTGGCGCCGATCTGGACGCCGCAGATGCACCGGCTCCGCCCGCCCAGGGATTCGCCCCGAGGGAGGCGGTCGATCGCCACCCCGGTGAACGACCCCACACACGCCCCGACGGCCCCGGCAGCCAGTGCCCCCACGATCTCCGCTCCCGACACCGGCCCATGGTGGCCCGTGATCTGGGCGTCCGGCGGGACCGATCCGCACCCCTTTGCCACAGAACGTGAGAGTTCTGCCACAGCGAGCGCTAGAACGCCCGACTCCTGCCGTTTCCCTGGTGGGCTCTCAAGCCCTTGTCCAGCAAGGCCGATGGCCTACTGGGACGGGACCAACGAGGAGGAACCGGTGAGACTGCGCCGCAAGGCCGTCGACATCGTCGTCGCGGACGACGAAGAGGAAGAGCGCCCCCCGCGACCCAAGCGGGCCGAGCGCGCCGAGAAGCGCACGGCCGCCGCCACGGTCGACGCGCCGATCCACTGGACCGCCGCGGGCGGCTCGCTGGACGATGTGATGCCGGTGCACGCACGGACCGGCGTCCCGGGCAGCACCAGCCTCCTCGGCGAGCGACTCATCTCCCGTGGCCTGATCGCGCGCGAGCAGCTCGACCACGCGCTCGCGGAGCAGGTGGCGTCGGGCAAGCGACTCGGCACGCAGCTCGTGGAGCTCGGCTCCATCAACGAGCGCCAGCTCATCGAGACGCTCGCCGAGCAACAGGATCTCAAGGTCGCCGACCTGCGCCTTACCGTCCCCGAACCTGCGGCCGTCGTGCGCTTCCCCGAAGCGCTCGCGCGCGGGTTCGAGGTCGTGCCCGTGCGCCAGACTGCCGAAGGACTCGAGATCGCGGTGGCCGAGGTGATCTCCGCCGAGACGCGCACGGCCATCGAAGCCGGCACCGGGTGTCCGATCTCGGTGGTGCTCGCACCGCCGTCGGAGATCCGCCGCGCCATCGACCAGGCATACCTGGCACTCGACGGTGTCGAGCAGCAGGTCCGCGCGTTCGAAGACTTTGCCTCGAGTCGGCCGCGGGTCGAGGCCCAGACCCAGATCGTTGTGGACGACCACGCGCCCGTCGTGCAGGTCGTGACGCTGCTCCTCACCCAAGCGGTCCGCGACCGCGCGTCCGACATCCACATCGAACCACAAGATGGCTCGGTGCGCGTGCGCTTCCGCATCGACGGCGTCTTGCGCGACGTGACCACGGTGCCTGCCGCCATGGCCGACGCGCTCATCAGCCGCATCAAGGTCATGGCCGACATGAACATCGTCGAGCGTCGGCGATCGCAGGACGGCCAGATTCAGACGATGGTCGACGACCGGCCGCTGGACATCCGCGTCGCGACGACGGCGACGATCTGGGGCGAGAAGGCGGTGCTCCGCCTGCTCGACAAGACCCGCAGCCTCCGCGCGCTCGGGCAGCTCGGCATGACGCCCGAGACGGCTGCTGAGTTCTCCCGGCTCGTCTCCTCGCCGTTCGGGATGGTGATCTGTGCCGGTCCGACCGGGAGCGGGAAGACCACCACGCTCTACGCCGCACTGACCGAGATCAACGATCCGGAGCGCAACATCACCACGATCGAGGATCCCGTCGAATACGTGCTGCCCTCGATCAACCAGATCCAGGTGAACAAGCAAGCCGGCATCACCTTCGCCGACGGCTTGAAGTCGATCCTGCGCCAGGACCCCGACGTGATCCTCGTGGGTGAGATCCGTGACGTCGAGACGGCTCGGATCGCCGTTCAGTCGGCGCTCACGGGTCACTTGGTGCTGTCTTCGCTCCACGCGACCGACGCCGCGACTGCGCTCCAGCGCTTCCGTGACATGGGCATCGAGTCGTTCCTCATCACGTCGTCGGTGATCGCGATCGAGGCGCAACGACTGGTGCGGCGCATCTGCCAGTCGTGCAAGCAGCAGTATGAGCCGACCCCGGCCGAGCGCACGTTCTTCGAGCAGAGCACCGGCCGCGTGAAGGAGCAGTACTGGCACGGCACGGGCTGCAACATCTGCTCGCACAGTGGCTACATCGACCGCATCGGCGTCTACGAGCTGATGCGCGTCTCCGACGCCATCCGGGAGCTCGTCGTCGACAACGCGAGCCACGAGGACCTGCGCGCCATGGCGGTCGCGGAGGGGATGACGACCCTGCGCGACGAGGTGCTGCGGCTCATCGAGCAGGACGTGACGACCGTTGCCGAAGCCATCCGCAGCGTGTTCGTTCGATAAGGGGCAGACACCATGCCCACGTTCAAGTACATCGCAAGCGGCGCTGGCGGTGGCCGCCAGGCCGGGACCATCTCTGCGCCGAGCGCCATCAGCGCGCGCTACGAGCTCCTGGGCCGCCAGCTCCAGGTCAGGTCCCTGAAGGAGCGCAAGAAGTTCACGCAGATCGAGATCACCAAGAAGAAGATCAAACCGATCGACATCGCCAACCTCTCGCGCCAGCTCGGCGCGTTCCTGCGCGCCGGCATCCCGATCATCGACGCGCTCGAGGCGATCTCGACCGAGTCCGCAAGTCCGCAGTTGCGCTCGATGCTCGCCGAGCTGGTGGACCAGCTCCGGGCGGGCGATCCGTTCTCCGAGACGATCGCCGCGCACGCGGAGCACTTCCCGTCGTACTTCCCGGGCATCATCCGCTCGGCTGAGCTCAGCGGGCAGCTCGACGTGGTCCTCGAGCAGCTCGCGGGTTACATCGACCGCGACCTCGAGACCCGCCGCAAGATCAAGTCGGCGTTGACCTACCCGGCCATCCTCGGTGTCATGTCGCTCGTGACGGTCGTGGTCCTGATCGGGTTTGTCCTGCCCAAGTTCAAGGAGTTCTTCGAGGGCATGGACGCGACGCTGCCCGTGACCACCAAGTTCCTCTTGGACCTCGGTGGCTTCATGGGTTCATACGGGCACTTCGTGTTCGCGTCGTTGGGGATCATCGGTGTGCTCATGTTCCTCTACGCCCGATCCGAGCCTGGGCACCAGACTCGCGACCGCCTCTCGCTGCGACTCCCGCTCATGCGGGACGTCACGCGGGCGTCGGTCATCGAACGCTTCTGCCGGATCCTCAGCGCGATGGTGCAGGCCGGCATCCCGATCGCTGACTCGATGAACGCGGCGATCGACAGCACCGACAACCGAGTGTTCAAGAAGGAGCTCATTCCCGCGAGCGAGCGCATGCTCCGCGGTGAGGGCCTCGCGCGTCCGCTCGCCGAGACCGACCTGTTCCCCGGCATGGTCACGCAGATGATGCGAGTCGGCGAAGAGACCGGCACGCTCGACAAGCAGCTTGACATCGCCGCCGACTTCTACGAGAAGGAACTCACCTTCAAGCTCGCGAAGCTCACCTCGATGTTCGAGCCGATGGTGATCATCTTCATGGGACTCGTGGTCGGCTTCGTCGCCGTCGCGCTCGTGCAGGCGATGTACGGCGTGTACAACCAGTCCAGCCCCTGATCATGAACCGTCGGCGCCCGTTTGACGCGCGGGGCGAGCGCGGGGACACCCTCGTCGAATTGCTCATCACCATCACGGTGGTCGGGATCACTGCTACTGCGCTCCTCGCTGGGTTCGCGACGGCGATCCGCCTCTCCGGCACACACCGTGGGCAGGCAAATGCCGACGTCGTGCTCGTGAGTGCGGCCGATTCGGTGAAGAACCAGGCGTACGTCGCGTGCCCGCTCGTGACCGTGCTTTCTTACAACCCGACGCAGGGCGTGACGCTCCCGAGCGGCTGGGCGGCGTCGAACGTCACGATCACGTCGGTCAAGGGTTGGGATGGGAGCGCGTTCGTCACGTGCCCCCTGATCGACGGCAAGCTCCAGCTGATCACGATCACGGCGTCAACTCCCGGTGGCGGTGCATCGACGGAGTCCGTCGATGTGGTGAAGCGGAACTCGTCATGACTCGCCGCGCGGTTCGTCACGAGAGCGGGTTCACTCTGATCGAGCTCATGGTGGCCATGGCCATCATGGGAATCATCCTCGTCCCGATCGCCGGCGGCTTGTTCGTCGGGCTGCGCACGAGCGACGAGACGTCGTACCGCCTCGCGGGCTCGAACGATGCCCAGCTGCTCTCGACGTGGCTCCCGCCCGACCTCCACAGTGCGGGGAACCAGTCGGGTGACGTCGTCGCCGCGCCAACAGCCAACACCGAGTGCTCCGGGCTCGGGAACCGCTTGCGCATCAGGTGGCGGGCCACCGAGATTGCCGGCGGATCGGCGACCACGTACGTGGCCGCATACGCCATTTCGCAGGCTTCCACTGGTGAGTACCGGTTGATTCGGTACTACTGCGTGGGCGGCGGTGCGGCATCCACGCACGTCATCGCGCGCAACCTCGCCAACTCCACGGCTGCTGCGATCTCGACATCGGGCACCAAGGTGACAATGACAATCACCGAGAAGTCCACCCCCACGACCCCGACCTCGTACACCTTCTCGGTGTCGGGCTACCGGAGGACACCGTGAGCACCACACCGAAGTCCGCGCACACGCGTGCCCACGGCGAGGGCGGAACATCGCTGATCCTCGCGATGGGGTTCCTCGCGTTGATGGGCACGTTCACCGCATCGATCTTGACGGTGGCGTTTACGAGCTTCAAGACCACCCAGGTCGTCCGCGGCAGCCAGGACAAGCATTACGGCGCCGACGGTGGCGCCGACGTGGCCGTGCAACTGCTGCGCGCCAGCTCTTCGCACTGTCCGACCGTCTCCGGTACGCCGACCAACCTGCCCGACCAGACCATCAACGGCCGCACCGTCCACATCACGTGTCAGACGCTCAGTGGTTCCACGGGTACGCCGGGCGGTGGCTTGGCGACGCACTCGCTCGTCGTCACTGGCTACAACAACCCGAACGGCACTCCGGCAGACCGTGACCACTCGTTCCGCACGGAAGGCAACACGCTCGCCGACTCGGTGTCGATCGGTGGCCCCGTCTTCAATGCCGGCGCCTTCGAGTTCAACGACGACGAGCCCGTGGTGCAGATCGTCGGGAACCTCGACCAGTACAACGACAGCCCTGGGCAGTACTGCAGCGCCAGCAAGTCCAATGCGGCATCCACCGGGAACCCCACAGTGACCGGCGCCTGGACCTGTCGTGTTGCCGCGAGTTTCCCGGTACCGGATCCCGTGCCCACATTGATCGTGCCGACGGCCGATGCCCCTGCAAAGATCGTGCAGGGCGAGTGCACGATCTTCTTCCCGGGCAAGTACACCGCTACACCGACTTTCGACAAGAACAACAAGTACTACTTCGCGAGTGGCGTCTATTACTTCCCGAACCTCGGCAACATCCACTTGGCCGGCGAGCTGTTCGGGGGCAAGCCCGGACCTACTGAGACCCAGGCGCTCACGACCGCAACGCCGTGCGCCACCGACGCGACGGCCAACTCGCTGATACCGGGTTCGGCGACCGGCTCGGGGGTCGAGTTCGTGCTCGGCGGCAGCTCGAAGCTCGAGATCGACGACCACATGAAGAACAAGATCGAGCTCTTTGCTCGCGTGCCAGCGATTCCCGCATCGGAGGGGACTCCCGGGGTGTCGATCTATGCCCCTCGCACGAGCGGGCCGAACTACGTCGCCTGGAACTCCGACAAGGTGCTGCACATGGACGGAAACAAGTCCACGATGGTGGTCCATGGGTTGCTCTACACGCCCAACGGCAACATCGACGGTATCTACGCGCTCCAGAACCCAGGGAACGCCCCGGTCTTCATGGACGGGATCGTGGCTCAGCGGATCACCATCAACTTCGACAACCAATCCCCGGTGACTTCAGCACTCACGACCATCAACCCGGGCACACCAGCGACCCCGCGCACGATCGTGATCACCGCGACTGCAGACCCACTCGACCCCGGGGAGGCGCCGACCGTGATCAAGGCCGTCGTGCAACTCGGAACCGGCGCGGGAACCCCCGCCACGGTCCTCTCGTGGCGCAAGGCCTAGACCCTATTCCCGCAGGTCAGGGGCCTGATTTGCCCCTCAAGTGGGTCTCCATGGTGCCGAAACCGTGAGTGGGGCCGGGTCAGTTTCTACCGCCCCAGGGCTGAAACGAAAGGTGAGGCCAACCAATGATGAAGCGCATCTGGGACCGCCAGAAGCAGGAGGGTGGCTTCACCCTCGTCGAGCTCCTGGTTGTCATCGTGATTCTCGGAATCCTCTCGGCCGTCGCGGTCTTCGCGGTGGGCGGGGTGACCGACAAAGGCAAGCAGTCTGCCTGCAAGGCAGACGTCAACTCGGTCGCCACTGCGTCCGAGGCGTATTACGCCAAGAACTCCGCGTACGCGGCGAACATGGCGGCTCTGGTGACCGCGAAATTCCTCCGGAGCGTTCCGGGCACCGGCAGTGGCTACACGATCAGCTACACGGCGAGTAACGGCTCGGTGTCGTCCACGCCGGCATGCTCGACTCTGTAGTCGATCTTCAACGAACCGGCCGGGATGCCCAAGCATCCCGGCCGTTTCGCGCGTCGACTCAGCCGCCAAGCGCGGCGTCGCGCGGAACACCCGTCGCTACGCCGAGCTCGCGAGGATTCGAGCTCACCGCGACCGCAGCGTCGTGCTCGATCACTCCCGCCACGACAAGGTCGGTGAGCGACATCTCGAGCGTCTGCATCCCCGAGCGCTGGCCGGTTGCGATCGAGTTGCGGATCTGCTCGGTCTTGCCTTCACGGATGAGGCTACGCACGGCCGTGTTCGCGAGGAGCAGCTCGAAGGCGGCCACACGTCCACCACCGATCTTGGGTACGAGCCGCTGCGCAACGACGCCGAGGAGCGTTGCCGCGAACTGCACGCGGATCTGACTCTGTCGCTCTGCTGGGAACACGTCGATGATCCGGTCGATGGCCTGCGAGGTGTCGTTCGTGTGCAAGGTCGCGAACACGAGGTGGCCGGTCTCCGAGATCGTGAGTGCAGTCTCGATGCTCACCGTGTCGCGCATCTCGCCGACCAACAGCACATCGGGGTCCTCGCGGAGCGCGGATCGGAGGGCCTTCGCAAACGATTCGCTGTCCGTGCCGATCTCGCGCTGCGTCACGATCGCGCGACCGTGGCTATGCGCATATTCGATGGGGTCCTCGATCGTGAGGATGTGGCAGGCACGCCGATCCGCGATGTGGCGGATGATCGAGGCGAGCGTCGTCGACTTTCCGGAGCCGGTGGGCCCCGTCACGAGCACGAGCCCTTGTGGTGCCGCGGCGAGCTGCTCGATGGCCGACGGCAGACCGAGCTGCTCGAAGGTCGGGATCTCCCGCGGGATCAGGCGGAGCGCGAGGCCGATGCTGCCCCGCTGGTGGAAGGCGTTCCCGCGGAACCGCGCTTGCCACTCCCAGCCGAACGAGAAGTCGATCTCCCGCTGATCGCGAAGCCTCGCCCCGAGCTCCTGGCCGAGCACCGAGAGGATCAACGAGTCCGCTCCCTCGGCCGTCAAGGGCTCCTGACCGCCGATCGGCCGAAGCTCGCCGTCGATCCGGACGGTCGGGGCTGCGCCGGCGACCAGCAGGAGGTCGCTGCCCTTGTGCTCCCAAAGCGTGCGCAGCAGATGGTCGATCGGCCCGGTGTTGACGGCATCCATGAGCCCCAGTCTGGCCGCCGAGCAGGGAGGCACCTGCCATCCCGGGTCTTCAGGGCATCCGCTCGCCCGCCGATACACCACTGGTCGCCGGGTCATCCCCCGGTCCGGCGGCGGAGGGGGAGGGCGCCGCATCGAGCGGCGCCCCCTCTTCATCCCGCGGGTCCTGCGGGTCATCCGCCATTTCGCCCGGCATCGAACCAGGGCCATACTTCGGCGCCACCAACGGCCCGACCAGGGGGGACCCATGGCGATCAGCAACCCGCCGCGTGAGCGCGTCGACCGCGACGAGATCTTCATCGAGACGACGAAGAGCATCTGCCCGGTCTGCAAGATCGTGCTCGACGCCGAGGTGAACGTCCGGGACAACAAGGTGTTCCTGCGGCGCACGTGCCCCGACCACGGTGTGATCGAAGGGCTGATCTACGGCGACGCCGAGATGTACTTCGACTCCCTCCGCTACAACAAGCCCGGGACTCTTCCGCTCGAGACGCAGACCCACACCGAGCACGGCTGCCCGCTCGACTGCGGTCTCTGCCCCGACCACAAGCAGCACGCATGCCTCGGGATCATCGAGGTCAACACCGGTTGCAACCTCGACTGCCCGATCTGCTTCGCCGACTCCGGCACGAAGCAGCCCGACGGCTTCTCCCTCACCATGGACCAGGTCGAGACCGCGCTCGACGCGTTCGTGCGCGCCGAGGGCGAGCCCGAGGTCGTCATGTACTCCGGCGGCGAGCCCACGATTCACCCGCAGATCCTCGACTTCATCCAGATGGCCTACGACAAGGGCTGCAAGACGGTGAACCTCAACACGAACGGGATCAAGCTCGCCCATGACAAGAAGTTCGTCGAGAAGCTGGCGACGCAGTTCCCGCAGACACCGAACATCTACATGCAGTTCGACGGCTTCAACGAGCGCACCCACCTCGAGATCCGCGGCCGTGACCTGCGCAACGCCAAGCAGAAGGCGCTCGACAACTGCGCGGAGTTCGGGCTCACGGTCACGCTGGTCGCCGCCATCGAGAAGGACCTCAACGAAGACGAGGTCGGCGAGATCGTGCAGTTCGGCATCAAGCACCCGGCTGTGCGCTCGGTCGCCTATCAGCCGGTCACGCATTCCGGTCGTCACATGGAGTTCGACCCGACGAATCGCCTGACGAACTCGGAGATCATCCACGCGCTCGCCGATCAGCTCCCGGAGTGGTTCCGTGTGTCGGATTTCGTGCCGGTGCCGTGCTGCTTCCCAACGTGTCGGAGCATCACGTACGCGCTGGTCGACGGCGACAACGTGGTCCCGATCCCGCGCCTCGTGAACGTGGACGAGTACCTCGACTACGTCAGCAACCGGGTGATGCCCGACATGGACGTGCGGTACGCGCTCGAGAAGCTCTGGAGCGCGAGCGCCAACCCGGGGACCGAGATGACCGCCGAGCAACTCGAGTGCGCCACCTGTGGCATCGACCTGCCCGAGGCATTGAAGGACATGGCAGACAACGCCTTCATGATCGTCATCCAGGACTTCCAGGACCCGTACACGTTGAACACCAAGGCGCTCCAGAAGTGCTGCGTCGAGGAGATCACACCCGACGGGCGCCTGATCCCGTTCTGCGCGTACAACTCGGTGGGCTATCGGGAGCAGGTCCGTGAGCAGCTCAGCGGTGCACAGGTGCCGACAATCGTTCCGAACGCCGACGAGCTCCAGGAGATCCTCCTCCCGACGCCGTACGGATCGAAGACGTACGCATCAGGGAACGGCGGCAACGGGAACGGTGCAACGCACGTGAAGGTCGAGATCACCGGCCGCAACATCGGCAAGAAGCTGTCGTGACCACGATCGGAGCAACAAGCGTCCCGCCACGGCGGCCGACGGGTGACGAGGGGCTCCGCCGCTCGTCACCACAGGAGACGGAGCCTGCGGAGTCGACCCGGGATGTGGTCCCGGCGGCCGAGCGGTTGCGACAAGGGGAGATGACGCCGGAGGAGATCAAGGCCTGCTGCGCGGTCTCGTACCAGCAGGACGCGGTCGCGCTGATCCTCGGTGACAGCTACCACCCCGGTGGGCTCGAGCTCACCCGGCACGTCGCTCGCTCGATCGGATTGGCACCAGGGCAGCGCGTGCTCGACGTGGCGAGCGGGCCCGGTACGACCGCGTTCATGATCGCCGCCGAGTTCGGCGTCGAGGTCGACGGCGTCGATCTCGGTGAACTCACCGTGGCCAAGGCCAACGTGCTCGCCGAGGAGCAGGGAATGTCGGACCGGGTGCGGTTTCACCACGGCGACGCCGAGCGCATCCCGCTGGCCGACGCGTCCGTCGACGCGATCATGTGCGAGTGCGCGTTCTGCACGTTCCCCGACAAGGCCACGGCCGCGGCCGAGATGGCGCGCGTGCTCAAACCCGGTGGGAAGGTCGGCATCACCGACGTGGCGCTCGATTCCGAGCGCCTCGATGCAGAGCTCCGGACGCTCGCGGGCTGGGTGGCGTGCATCGCCGACGCCCGTCCGGTCGAGCAGTACGTGGAGATGCTGTCTCAGGCAGGTCTGCGCGTCACGCGCACGGAAGCGCATGACGCCGCGCTCGCGAAGATGGTCGATCAGATCGATGCCCGGCTCAAGGCATTTCGGATCGCAAAGGTTGCGGCCCTCGAGAGCATCGACTTCGACACCGCGCTCGAGCGGGTGGCGCTGGCCGAGCGCGCCGTGCGCGACGGCATCGCCGGCTACTCGCTGATCGTGGCCGAGAAGCCTGCATGACCTCCACGTTCACCTGCTTCCGGGACCTCGACGTCCCCGTCGTCGACGCCGACGCCCATGTGAACGAGCCGCCGGACCTCTGGCAGGACCGGGTACCCGCCAAATGGCGCGACCGCGCCCCGAAGGTCATCGACTGCGACGGAGGCGACTGCTGGAGCTTCGAGAACGGTGATTGGCTTCGGCCTCTGGGCCTCAACGCCACCGCCGGGCTCAGCGTCGCTCAGTTCCGATGTGAGGGTGTTCGGTACGCCGACATGCGCCCGGGCGCGTTTGACCCGAAAGCCCGGCTCGCCGACCTCGACGTCGACGGCATCCATGCCCAGGTGCTGTACCCGTCGATCGCGCTCGAAGGTGCACGCGTCTACGGGAAGGAGCGTGAGCTCCAGCTCGCCTGCGCGCGGGCCTACAACGAGTGGATTGCCGAGTTCTGCGCCGAGAGCGAAGGGCGCCTCGCCGGCCTCGGGATCATCCCCACGGCGGGTGTCGACGACGCGATGGCCGAGGTCGAGGCCGCCGTCTCGTTGGGTCTCCGGGGCTTCATCCTCTCGCGTTTCCCGAACGGGAGCTTCGATCCCGACCCTGACGACGATCGCTTCTGGACCCTGGTCGCTGACACCGGGCTGCCGGTGGCCGTGCACCTCGGAAGCTTCGTGCGCCCGAAGGTCACGAGCTATCCCGACATGCGCGAGCCGTCCTTCATGGCGCTCGCCGGGTTGTCGAAGGGTGGCGCGCGTGCGATCGAGATGGCGTCGATGCTGTTGTTCTCCGGGGTGTTCGAACGCGTCCCCGACCTACGGATGGTGCTCGTCGAGTCGGGCATCGGGTGGATCCCATCGATGCTCGAGCAGCTCGACACCATGTTCCTTCGCTACCGCTTCGCGACCGATGCCGTCACCCGCATGCAGACGCTGCCGAGCGAGCTGTTCCACCGCAACGTGTGGGCCACGTTCATCACCGACCGCGTGGGGCTCGAGAACCTCCACCGGCTCAACTCCACGCAGGTGATGTGGTCGAGCGACTACCCACACGACACGTGCGACTGGCCCAACTCACGCGCCACGATCGAGCACCAGTTCCGCGGCGTCCCCATCGACAACGCCCGCGCGATCCTGCACGGCAACGCCGTGTCGCTCTATCGGTTGGCCTTCTCGGCGTCGCGGGGATCGAAGACCTCCGAGTCGCCGAGCACCGTGTAGACCTCCCACCACGCGCCGGCGGGGTCACTGACCCAGATCTTGTCTTGGGTCGCGTAGCAGCACTCGGTCCCCTCTTCCTCGCGCGTCTCGAGCCCCTCGTCGGTGAGGCGCTGCTTCGCCGCGGCGACCTCGTCGGTCGTCTCGACCTCGACACCGAGGTGGTTGATCGTCCCGCCCTTGCCGTAGCCCTCGACGAGCACGAGCTTGAGCGGCGGGTCGGCGATGGCGAAGTTGGCGTAGCCCGGCTTCACTTTGGCCGGCGGCGTGTGGAACAGCCGCGTGTAGAAGTCGATCGCAGCGTCGAGGTCATCGACGTTGAGCGCCAGCTGGACTCGTGACATGGTCAGGATGTTACGCCGGTTTCGCGCCCGCCAGAAGGGCGAGCTCACGCCACTTCCAGTGGCAATCCACGTGCTCGAAGCCGATCTCGCGCAACCACCCAAGCTGCACCTCGACCGGGGCGAGCTTGTTGGACGGGTCGTCTCCCTCGACGCCGTATCCGATCGCGTCGAGGAACGCCCGATGGAGCTCGGGCGTCGCCGAGTCGACGTGCTCGAGGTTGAGGAACACGCCACCTGGCCGAAGGCGTTTGAACACCTCGCCGTACAGTGCACGCTTGCGTTCGTCGTGCACGTGGTGGATGGCGAACGCGGACACGACCGCTTCGAACTCACCCCACGACGGCGGCAACGGCACGTCGAAGTCGTGCTCGACCACCTCGACCCGAGGGTCGGTCTCGAAGCGCTCGCGCGCCTGTCGGAGCATCTCAGGTGAGAAGTCCGCGGCGACGAACTCGGCCTCGGGGTGCAACGTCTGGAGCAGGCCGACCACGTAGCCGTCTCCGGTCCCGAGGTCGAGCACTCGCTGCGCTGATCTGGGCAGGTGCTCGAGCAGCGCTGCGTAGCCCTCGTCGCGGTGCGGGATGTCGCGGCGCCGCTGGAGGTAGTCCTTGGCGTGCTGGGGCAAGGTCCAGAGGTTCACATCCGCGGTCATGGCCCCACGGTGCGCTCTCGCGGCTCGGCACGATCACGCAGGCGCACAAGCTTGTTCACGGCGTTGAGGTAGGCGCGCGCTGACGCTTCTACGACGTCGGTCGACACACCGCGGCCCGACACCTTGGCACCGTCGGCGTCGAGCATGACGATGACATCGCCGAGGGCGTCACCGCCTTTGGTGACCGATGACACCTTGAAGTCCAGCAGCGTGCCCGACACACCGGTGGCCTTGGCGATCGCCGCGACCGCCGCGTCGATCATGCCGTTGCCCTCGGCCGTGGCTTCCACGCGGGCGTCGCCTTCGTTCAGGACCACGGTCGCGGTGGGCGTGCTCGTGGTGCCGCCGTGCACATCGAAGCTCACGATCGAGTACCGATGCACGATGCCGGCGCCGAGCTCTTCGGCGATGATCGCCTCGAGGTCCGCCTCGGTGATCTCGACCTTGCGGTCGGCCAGCTCTTTGAAGCGGGTGAACGCCTGGTTGAGCGCGTCGCCTTGGACGTGCAGCCCCATCTTCTCCAGCGTGTCGGCAAACGCATGGCGACCGGAGTGCTTGCCCAGCACAATCTGCGCGGCGTCCTGGCCGACCGTGGTCGCGTCGATGATCTCGTACGTCTCGCGGTCCTCGAGGACCCCGTGCTGATGGATGCCGGCTTCGTGCGCGAACGCGTTCCGACCTACGACCGCCTTGTTGTACTGCACGGGATAGCCGGTGAGGCGCGAGACGAGACGCGAAGTCCGCGCGAGCTCTTCGGTGTGCACGGAGGTCTCGACCAGACCGAAGTAGTCGCTGCGCGTCTTGATCGCCATCACGATCTCCTCGAGCGCAGCGTTGCCGGCTCGCTCACCGAGCCCGTTGACGGCACATTCCACCTGGCGGGCACCAGCGGCCACGCCGGCCAGCGAGTTGGCCACGGCCAGCCCGAGGTCGTTGTGACAGTGCGTGGACACGACGTACTCGCCCTGCACGGTCGCGATGATGTGCGCGATCAGCTTTCCAAACTCCTCCGGCACGCCGTAGCCGACCGTGTCGGGGATGTTCAGCGTGGTCGCGCCGTTGTCGACGGCGAGCTGGAGCACCTCGCACATGAAGTCGACTTCCGAGCGGCTGCCGTCCTCAGGCGAGAACTCGATGTCGGTCGTGTACACGGCGGCACGGGCAACCCCCGCGACGACCTCGGCCTTCACCTGGTCCTCGGTCATCCGGAGCTTCTTCTTCATGTGGATCGGCGAGGTGGCGATGAACACGTGCAGGCGGGGCTTCTCGGCGTGCTGCACCGCCTCCCAGGCCCGGTCGATGTCCTTGAACCCGGTGCGGGAGAGCCCGGCGATGACGGGCCCTCGCACCGTCTTGGCGATGGCCTCCACGGCCTCGAAATCGCCCTGGCTCGCGATCGGGAACCCGGCCTCGATGATGTCCACGCCCAGCCGGGCGAGCTGCTCGGCGATCTCCAGCTTCTCGCCCACGTCGAGGGAGATGCCCGGCGACTGCTCGCCGTCACGCAGCGTCGTGTCGAAGATCCGGACCTGGTTGCGGGTCATGTCGCTCTCGCTTCCCTTCACTTCTCGGGCAACGAAAAACCTCCCCGGCCCGAGGGCACGAGGAGGCGGGACGCGAGCACCGGAAGGCGCCCGCGTCTACGTAAGGAGCAGGCTCGTCGAGATGGCGGCGCGCAGTTCCTTCGTCATGGTCTGACCATGATGGCCGCTCGCAGCGCAAAAGGCAAGCGACAACGCGCGCAGATGGGACAATCTTCGTGATGGCCAAGCGAAAGCACCCATGGCTTCGGCGCATGTTCGGGCTCGGGCTGATGGCCGGTGCCGCATACGCGATCTGGCGCGCCGTCGAAGCCGACCGGGTGGAGCGCGACCACGGCTGGGAGCCGCAGCCGTTTCCGTTCCCCCCGCAACCGCGCTCCGACGACGAGGAAGGCGCGTGATCGGCTAGTCGAGTTCGATCGCGTCGGCGTCGAGCACACCGTCGACGGCGCGCAGCTGCTCGACCACTTCCGGCGGCACCGTCGAATAGGTCGAAAGTGCCATGAGGGCGGCTGCGCCCTCCGCGTTGACCCCGACGTCCATGTCGGCGATGTTCACGCCGGCCGCACCGAGGATGGAGCCCACGGTGCCGATCATCCCCGGCGTGTCGGTGTTGCGCACGACGAGCATGTGACTGGACGGGGGAAGGTCCACGTCGTGCTCATGGATGCCCACGATCCGTGGCCTGGCGCGCTTGCCGAAGAGCGTGCCAGCGACGTGCACGTCGCGATCCCCGGTACGGCCGCGGAGCGTGACGAGGTTGATGAAATCGAGTGCCGCAGACGACGTTGACTCACGCACGTTGATCCCACGTGCCTCCGCGAGCTGGGGCGCGTTCACGAACGAGACGGGCTCGTCGACGACGGCACTCAGTACACCCTTGAGGACCGACAGCGTGAGCACACGACAGTCGTAGTCGGCGATCTCGCCCTCGTACGAGACCTCCAACGTGTCGACAACACCACCCGCGAGCGCGGTGAAGAGCCGGCCCAGGCGCTCGGCGAGCGGAAGGAAGGGTTGCACCGTGGCGTTCGCTTCGGTCGCGGCGACGTTGACCGCGTAGGGCACGAACTCGCCGCGCAACGCGAGCACCACCTGCTCGGCGATCGTGATGCCGGCCTTGTCCTGCGCCTCCACCGTCGACGCGCCTAGATGCGGCGTGACCACGACGCTGTCGAGCCCGAACAGCGCCGACTCCGTGGTTGGCTCGGTCTCGAACACGTCGATGGCGGCACCGGCGATCCGCCCGGACCGCACCATGTCGGCGAGGGCCTCCTCGTCGACGATCCCCCCGCGCGCCGTGTTCACGATGCGCAGGGTGGGCTTCGCGTGCGCGAGCAGGTCGCGACCGATGAGACCAATCGTCTCGGGCGTCTTCGGGATGTGCAGCGTGAGGAAGTCGGCTTGGCGCACCAGCTCTTCCAGGTCGCTCACCAGCCCGAGTCCGAGCTGACGGGCACGCTCGGCGCTCACGTACGGGTCGTACGCGAGCAGCTTCATGCCGAACGCCAGAGCACGCTGCGCAACCAGAACGCCGACACGACCGAGCCCGACGATGCCGAGCGTCTTGCCGTGGAGCTCGACGCCCTCCCATTGGGTCCGGTTCCACCTGCCGGCGCGGAGATCGGCATCAGCTCGGGGGATGTTCCGAGCCTGAGCGAGCAGCAGCGCGACCGTGTGCTCCGCGGCCGACAGCACGTTGGACTGCGGCGCATTGACCACCATCACGCCGCGGCGCGTGGCCGCGTCCACGTCCACGTTGTCGAGCCCGATCCCGGCGCGGCCGATGACCACGAGATCGCGGCCCGCCTCCACGACGGCGGCGTCCACCTGTGTCGCGCTCCGAATCACGAGGGCGGCCGCGCCAGCGACAGCCTCCCGCAGCTCGTCGGGCGAGAGGCCCAGGCGTTCATCGACCTCGAAGCCCGCGCCGCGCAGCGCGTCGAGGCCGCGGGCAGCCAGCTGTTCGGTGACCAGGACGCGCGTCGTCACGGGGTCGAGGGTATGCCCCTCATGCCTTCTTGCGGGCGATCTTTGTCACTGCCACCAGCTCTTCCAATGGTCGAGGCCGCGGCGGGCCCGATCGGTGCGATCAGCAACATCATCGCCGCCAGCGTCGTCAACGCGATCAGGCCAGCGTCGTCAACGCGATCAGTTGGTTTCGTCCTCGGCCTCATGTCACCTCCAGTTCGGGCCTCAATCATGCACGTCAGACGCGCTCGGCCGCGATCTCGGCGAGCGCGACCAGCTTCGCCTGGAGGCCGGCTGCGTCCACCTGACCCTTGGGTTTGACGAAGACGCCCTGCACCGTGAAGAGGAGACGCTTGCTCTCGAGTACGTAGAGCGTCGCGACGTCGCCCGCATAGAGCGCCTCGCGGCCCAGCCCATCGACTGCGATCGCGTCGGGACCCGAGAAGCTGCGGGCGATCTCGAACGCCTCCCGTGCGCTCGAACCGCGACTGACGAGCGTGGCGATCTCGCCCCCACCCTCGCCCGAACCGCCCGCGACCATCCAAAGGCAGGATGCGCCGACCGCGCCCTTGCGTCCCCGACCCACGTCAGCATCGAACACTGCGGCGATCTCGCGCGGCTTGAGCAGCTTGCACGCATTCGCGTCGCGCGCGCCCCGCCCCGCCGACGCGGGCACAGCGGCGGCGGCGAGCACACAGCTCAGCACTGCGGACGCGAAACGCACGCGCACGTCAGCCAAGGAGCGTAGCGATCCGCTCCAGACCTTCGGCCAGGTCGTCGTCACCGAGCGCGAACGACAGCCGCGCGTACCCCGGAGCTCCGAAGGCCTCGCCCGGCACGATCGCGACGCGCGCTTCGTCGAGGAGAACCTCACAGAGCTCGAGCGCAGTGTCGACGGTTCTCCCCGCGATCTTTTGGCCGATCACCCCGGCGAACGACGGAAAGCAGTAGAACGCGCCCTGCGGTTCGAGGCAGGCCACGCCGGGGATGCTCGAGAGCATCTCGTGCATCGTGCGGCCCCGACGCTCGAACGCGGTCCGCATCTCTGCAACCGCCGACAAATCGCCGATCACGGCTGCGAGCGCGGCGCGCTGTGAGACGTTGCCCACGTTGGACGTGGAATGCGATTGGAGGTTGTTCGCTGCGACGACGATGTCGGCCGGGCCGATCATCCAGCCGACTCGCCAACCAGTCATCGCGTAGGTCTTGGCCACTCCGTTGACCACGATGCAGTTGCCCACCAGCTCGGGTACGACGCCCGGCATCGACGAGAAGCGGTGCTCGCCGAAGGTGAGATGCTCGTAGATCTCGTCGGTCACGACCCAGAGGTCGTGCTCGTCGGCCCAGCGGCCGATCGCCTCCACCTCTTCCCGCGGGTACACCGCTCCGGTGGGGTTGCTCGGTGACACGAAGAGCAGAGCTTTGGTGCGCTCGGTGCGCGCCGCGTCGAGCTGGTCGACCGAGACCCGGAAGCCGGTCGCCTCGGTCGTCGGGATGACGACCGACACGCCGTCGGCCAGCGCGATCGACTCGGGATACGTCGTCCAGTACGGCGCGGGCAAGAGCACTTCGTCGCCCGGGTCGAGGAGCGCCTGGAACGCGTTGTACACGGCCTGCTTGCCGCCGTTGGTGACGAGCACGTGCGACGGCTCGCATGCGTAGTCGGAGTCACGCGCGGTCTTCGCGGCGATCGCCTCCCGCAGCTCGGGGAGACCGGCCGCGGGCGTGTACTTGTGGTTCGCCGGGTCGCGACACGCCTCGATCGCGGCCTCGACGATGTTCGCCGGCGTCGGGAAGTCGGGCTCGCCGGCCCCGAAGCTGATGACGTGCTCCCCCGCGGCCTTGAGCGCCTTGGCCTTGGCGTCGACGGCCAGCGTGGCCGACTCGGCGATGGCACCGATCTTGCGCGAGACGCGCAGCCGTTCGGAGATGCGGGCCATCACTCCCACTCTCGGCGCTGCGCTCGCCTCATGGACCCATCCTCGCACGGCGGCCCTCCAGGAGCGGTGCCTTATGCGGTGACGGCCTTCGCTTCCTCGAGCGTCGGGTCCCACGCCTTGAGGTCGGCGAGACGCGGATCGTTGGAGAAGACCTCCACCACCGGCAGGGAAAGCCCGAGACGACGTTGCACGACCCGCACCGCGTTCTCCTGGTTCCAGAGCATGAGCGTGACCGCCACGCCCGACTCGCCGGCGCGTGCCGTGCGCCCGGATCGATGCAGGTAGTTCTTGTGATCGTCGGTCGGGTCCCAGTGCACGACCACGTCGATGCCCTCCACGTGCAAGCCGCGAGCAGCAACGTCGGTGGCGACGAGCACCGGCACCTTCCCGGCCATGAAGTCGGCCAGCGCCTGCTCGCGCGCGCCCTGGCGGAGATCGCCGTGGATCGCGCCAGCCTTCACGCCCTCACGACTGAGCTTTGTCACGAGGCGGTCGGCACCGCGCTTCGTGTTGCAGAACACGAGCGTCCGCTCGACTCCGTTGGTGATCGCGGCGAGCACCTTCACCTTGTCCATCTCGTGCACGAAGAGGAACCGGTGCTCCATCTCCTCCACGGTCGGCTCGTCGGACTCGACCTCATGGAAGACCGGATCGTTCATGTAGCGGTTCACGACAATCTTCACGGCACCGTCGAGGGTGGCCGAGAAGAGCATCGTCTGGTGCTCCTTCGACTTGATGCCGTAGAGGATCTTCTGCACCTGCGGCATGAACCCCATGTCGGCCATGCGGTCGGCTTCGTCGAGCACGAGCACGTCGATGGCCTCGAACGAGACCTCACCGCGCTCCATGAGGTCGATGAGACGGCCAGGGGTGCCGACGATCACGTCGGCACCCTTGCGCAGCGCGTTGATCTGCGGTTCGAACCCCACCCCGCCGTACACGGCTTTCACACGCCGGCCGACGAGCTTGGCCAGGGGCGCGAGGACCTCGTACACCTGGTTGGCGAGTTCCCGCGTGGGCACGAGCACCAAGCCCGTGGGTCGGCGGGCCTCCGCCTTCGACACGCGCTCGAGCAGCGGGATGCCGAAGGCGAGGGTCTTGCCGGAGCCGGTCTTGG
This sequence comes from Acidimicrobiia bacterium, assembly GCA_040881685.1. NCBI lineage: Bacteria > Bacillati > Actinomycetota > Acidimicrobiia > Acidimicrobiia bacterium. Next base: position 31,742 of record JBBECS010000035.1, read on the forward strand.
CCTTGCCGCACAGATCGCGTCCGGCCAACGCGTCGCGGATGGTGAGCTCTTGGATGGGGAACGGTGCGTCGATGCCCTCGCGTTCGAGCGCGTCGACGATGTCGCGCGAGACGCCGAGCGCCTCGAAGGTGGTGGTCACGGGGAAGAGCTCGCTTTCTCCAATGGGGTTCTGTCGGGCGAGCCACGCGGGGACAGGACGTGGCCTCAGGTCGTCCCCGGCATAGCGCCCGGACCCTCCGGAGAAATCGAGGAAGACCCGATGAGCACGATCTGGCGCTCATCAAGGCCCATCTTACCTCCTGTTGCGCGTGTGACTCGCGCTCCTAGAGTGAGGCCGCATGACGGCCGCGGGCTCCTCGACTCCGAACTCCGTTCCGAGCAACGCAGACGACGCGGACGAGGTCGTCATGGTCGCCCGCGGCATCGCGACGGCGGTTGCGCCGGAGGGTGGGCTCACCGACGTACAAGCCGCGTTGCTTCGAGCGATTGCAACCGCCCTGACGGGCGTGGAAGTCGATTACCTGAACCTGGAGCCCCTCGGTGCGGACGAGCTGGCCGCGCTCCTCGAGCGCCGCGACGAGGCATACCGACAGCGCATCGTTCATCACATGGTGCTCGGAGAGATGGTGTTGCGCCCGCTTCCCCCCGAAGTCGCGTTCCGTGTGGCCACCTACGCGCGGGCGCTGGGCATCGACGACCGCTTCGTGCGGGTTGCGCGCCGTTACGCGCAGGGCGCGCACGGGCTCGCGTGGATCGACCTGCGCCGCAATGGCTTCACCGAGCACCTCCAGCAAGCGGACACCGAGGTGCTCCGCGCCCGGGCGGGCACGGTCAACCCCTTCGAGGCGCCGGAACCCGACCCTGAGCTCGAGGCCCGGTGGGCCGCGTTCGGCGAGCTGCCCAGCGGCTCCCTCGGCCGGGGCGTCTTCGACATGTACGAGGGTCGTGGGTTCGCCCTTCCCGGTGCACCAACCGGCGCGTCGGCGTACCTCGCCCAACACGACTTCGTGCACGTGCTGGCCAACTACGGGACGAACCTCAAAGGCGAGCTCGAGGTGTTCGCGTTCATCGGTCGCGCCGATCCGGATCCGAAGGGCTTCGCGTGGCTCGCGACCCTCGTGGGGTTGTTCGAGACCGGCTACATCTCGGACGCCGGGTTCTTCGAGCGCGACGTTCGTGAGCACAACATCCAGGCTCCGGGGATGCACTACCGGATCGCGGACGCGATCAGGCGTGGCAAGGCTGTGTGCGAGCGATACGACCGTGATCTGTTCATGGTCGACTATCACGCGCTTGCAGATCGCTCGATCGACGAGATGTGCGGGCAGCTGGGCATCCCGCCGAAGTCACCCGAGGCGTGCGAGAGCGGCTCCGCCGGCGTCTTCGAGCGAGCCGGCATGTCGGAGATGCAGCAACGCGCTGCAGAGGAACGGGAGGCAGCCCGCTGATGCCCGTGAACTTCACGCAGATCATCTCGTTCCGATGCGAGCATCCCGAGCAGATCGTCGAGCTCGCAGCCGCGTGGGACGAGAACCAGGCCGCGGCCGACATCATGGGCTACATCGGCAGTCACGTGCTCGCCGATCGTGAGAACCCGGGCGAGTACCTCCTCGTAGCGGAGTTCGGCATCGTGGACCCTGACGTGCCGGCTGCGGAGGAGGCCACGCGGAACAACGATCGACCCGAAACCCAGCTTTGGCACGAAAAGCTGCTCGCAGTGCTCGACGGCGAGCCGATGTACCGGCACTTCGACGAGATCTACCGAACGGGCTGACGCTCAGTCGGCCTTCGTCTTGCCCTTCGCCTTCTGCGAGCGCTTCCAGTCTCGGACGCGCGCCAGCGTGTCCGGTGAGTCGATGTCGGCGACCGAGCGCGGGGTTGCGTCGGAGTACGGGCGCGCCGCGTCTTCCCACCCCGGCGGCTGCCAACCGAGGCGCTTGGCGAGGAGCGCGATGAAGATCTTCGACTTCTCTTCGCCGAATCCCGGGAGCGCGTGCAATCGCGCGTAGAGGTCGGCGCCGCTCTTCGCGCCGAGCCAGATCTTCGCCGTGTCGCCGCCGTACTCGTCCACGATCACCTGCGCGAGCGCATGCGCGCGCTTGGCCATCGATCCCGGGAACCGATGGACCGCCGGCTTCGCTTTGAACGCGCCCTCCACGGCTTCAAGCGCCATCGCCGCGATGGCCGCGGGGTCGAGCCCTCCGAGCCGCTCGTTCAGCGTGTAGGGACCGCGGAACGCCCACTCCATGGGGACCTGCTGGTCCAAGAGCATGCCGAGGAGCAGCGCGAACGGGTTCTCGACGAGGAGCGAGTCTGCCGCGGGGTCGCCGGTGACCGGCACGGTGGGTTCGGGCACGGTTCCGACCCTAAGGCGTAGCCTCGCGTTCATGCCTGCGATGCACCACGTGAACCTGTGCGTACCACCGAAGATCGACGAGCGGGACGGCGTCGACGCGGAAGCCGAATGGCTCGTCAACGTGCTCGGGTACCGGAAGGCCGACCCCGGACCGGAGGCGGCGAAGTTCGGGACGTTGCGCTGGTTCGAGGCCGACGACGAACACCAGGTGCACCTCACGGTCGACCCGGACCACAAGCCGTCGGGCCGGGCACACACGGCGATCCGTCTCGACGATGCGCTCGACTCGGTGATCGCACGCCTCGAGGCCGCGGGACAGTCGCCGCACACGACGACCTTCGACGGTGACCGTCATGTGTTCACCAACGACCCCGCGGGCAACCTTTGGGAACTGATCGGCCCGCCTGCCGCCTGAGTCCACCCTGAGACGGCTCTCAGGAACGACCCGTCGACGTCCGTCCCGACGGGCACAATTCCCCACATGCGGGTGCTCGTGGTCGAGGACGAGGTGCGGTTGGCCGAGGCGATCGCCGAAGGCTTGATCGCCGAGGGCTTCGATGTCGACGCGGTCCACGACGGGGTCGACGGACTGTGGCGGGCCCGAGAAGGCTCGTACGACGCGATCGTGCTGGACGTGCTGCTGCCGGGAATGAACGGCTACCGCGTGTGCAAGACCCTTCGGGACGAAGGGGTCTGGACACCCATCCTGATCCTCACCGCCAAGGACGGTGAGTACGACGAGGCCGAGGCGCTCGACACCGGCGCCGACGACTTCCTCTCGAAGCCGTTCTCGTTCGTCGTGCTCCTCGCCCGCCTGCGGGCGCTGTTCCGCCGCGGCGCACCACCTCGTCCGGCGGTGCTCGAGTTCGGCCCGATCCGACTCGACCCGGCTACACGCAAGGTCAGCCACGGCGACGCAGAGGTGGCGCTCACTGCGCGCGAGTTCTCATTGCTCGAGTACCTGGTGCGCCGCGATGGCGCGGTCGCGTCGAAGCCGGAGATCCTCGACCACGTCTGGGGCATGGACTTCGCGGGCGACCCGAACGTGGTCGAGGTGTACGTGGGCTACTTGCGCCGCAAGATCGATCAACCGTTCGCGACACAGCTGATCCGCACAGTGCGCGGTGCCGGCTATCGGCTCTGCACCGATGCTGCGAGTCCGGCGTGAGATGAGCGTTCGATTCCGCGTGACCCTCGCGGCCGCCGGTGTGTTCGCTGTCGCGCTCGCGTTCGCCTCCTTCGCACTCGTCACGTCGGTCCACGACAACCTTGCCGACGAGATCGCGCAGACGAACGAGGAGGTGCTCGATCAAGTCGCGCGCCAGGTGGTGGCCGGCACGCCGCCCGAAGACGTGCGCGTCCCGAGCAACGGTCCCGGCGGGCAGCCCATCGTCCGCGGGCTCGGCCCCGGCGGCGCCAGCATCGACTTCCCCGGCTCGCCCGGCGCGGGGCGCGCGCCACTGCCACGCGGCCCAGGCGCGGATCCGTTCGTGCAGGCGCGGCGCACCGTCGAGACGGCCCGCGGGGAGATGACGCTCATCGCCGAGCGGTCCCTCGCCGAGGTCGACAGCACCGTGGACAGCATCACCGATGCGCTGCTCGTGGGCGTGCCCGTGCTCGTCGTGCTGCTCGCACTGCTCACATGGTGGATCGCCGGACGGGCGCTGCACCCGGTCGAGGCGATTCGCTCCGAGGCGGCCGAGATCACCGCGAGCACGATCCACCGGCGGCTCCCGGAGCCGGATACCGATGACGAGATCGGACGGTTGGCCCGCACGATGAACTCGATGCTCGATCGACTCGAGGAGTCGTCGCTGCGCCAGCGACGATTCGTCTCCGATGCGTCACACGAGCTGCGCAGCCCGGTCGCCGCGATCCGAGCCCAGGTCGAGGTGGCGTTGCGCAAGGGCAGCGCCGCCGAATGGCCCGAGGTCGCTGCGCGCGTCCTCGAGGAGGATGCCCGCCTGGAACAAGCCGTGACCGAGCTCCTCGAGCTCGCGCGCGCGGAAGAGAGCCTCGAGCCGGAGCGGGTCGACGTGGATCTCGACGAGGTCGTTCTCGAAGAGACCGAGCGGGTGCGGCGGGTGCCGATCGACGCGAGTCATGTATCGGCCGGCCGCGTCAGCGGCAGCGCTCCCCAGCTCGCACGCATCGTGCGAAACCTCCTCGACAACGCGTGTCGCCACGCTCAGTCGAAGGTTGCCGTCTCGCTGGCGACGCGAGACGGCTCAGCCTGGCTCGCGATCGACGACGACGGCCCGGGCATACCGGCCGGTGACCGGGCGCGGGTGTTCGATCGCTTCACGCGCCTCGACGAAGGCCGCGTTCGTGACGCGGGCGGCATGGGCCTCGGGCTCTCGATGGTCAAGGCGATCGTCGATCGTCACGGGGGCGCGGTCGCCGTCGACGACGCGCCGCTCGGTGGGGCGCGCTTCGTCGTGCGACTCCCACTCGCCGACCACTCCGAGCACGCATAAGCCGCGGCGCCGGATACGGTGCGCCCGAGCTTGCGTCGGCGGCGCAGGTACCCTGCCTCGCCCGTAAGCGGGGCCCGAGCGGCCCGGCCCATCGGGCCGTGAGCGGGAAAGATGACATGCCCGAGCTGTCGATCGCGTCGTTCAACACCCACTACGGCTTCAGGACCCGGCCACACCCGCCGCGCACGCCCTATGACGTGGAAGCCGCGCTGCGGACGCTCGATGCCGACGTGATCGTCGTGCAGGAGGTCTGGCGGCCCGACGGGCGCCGCGGCCCACTCGATGACGCCGCCGTCGCGCTGGGCCTCACCGTGCACCACGAGACCACCGGCCGGGCGACAGGAACCAAGCACTGGCCGCACATCGCTCGCAACGGCGAAGGGACGGTGGGGATCGGCGTCCTCACCCAGCTCCCGGCACGCCGGATCGGTGCGATCCCGCTCGGTCCCACCACGGGGGACCCCGCGCCGGCGCGGACCGCGCTGCACGTGGAGGTCGACGTGCTGGGCTCGCCCCTGCAGGTCGTTGCGGTCCACTTGACGTCGCGCCTGCTCCACGGTCCGATGCTCCAGCTCCGCCAATTGGCACAAGCCGCGCCCACCGACGACGCCGCGGTGATCGCCGGCGACTGCAACTTCTGGGGACCAGGCGTTCGCATGTACCTACGCGGCTGGCGTCGAGCAGTGCGCGGGCGCACGTGGCCCGCGCGCTCGCCGCACAGTCAGATCGACCACATCCTCATACGACCGCAGATGAAAGCGCGCCGAGGAACAATTCTCGGCAACGTTGGTTCCGACCATCGCCCCGTCCGCGCCGAGATCTCTTGGTAGGGAGGGCAGCCGCCCACCCATTGCTGCGAGCGCGGCCTAGAAGGGCGGAGTGACTCCGTTGTACGTCAGCATCTCGCGGTAGAGCTGGAGGATGCGCGGCGCGTACGTAGTGGAGGTGGCCCAGTTGCCGTTACCCATCTGGTTCCACGTTGCGGCTTTGCCCTTCGGCGTCACGAGATGGAACCGCGGGTCCACGCACGAGAAATGCAGGGGCGGCACCGTGCAGGTGGTCGCCGTCGCGTCCGCGTACGCGAGCAGGTGTTGGATCTGTGCGCGAACTCCGGTGCGCGCGTTCGGGAACGCCGCGGGTGTTCCGCCGCTGTCGGTCGCGCCGATGCCGGCGAAGTTGTTCTTCCACGCGGGCACGCTGCCGCCGAATCGGAACCAACCCGTCTCGAGGATGGATTGGACGAATGCCACGTCGCCGCGGACACCCTCGAAGGCGCCTTCCTCCACGAAGAGCTGGGTGAGCGTGGCCACCGGCACGGTGGCCACGTAGGTGCCACCCGGTTGGGGCTGGCGGCCGGCGAACCAGGCCGCCATCTGGGCCGGGGTCACGAGGGCCGGGCCCTTGATGGTCAGGGAACCCGGGGCCGCCGGAGGGGCCGCGGGCGGGCTCGATGGAGGTGGGGGTGGGCCGGCGCTCGGCGTGGGCAGCCGGCCGCAGCCGACCGTCACGAGGCCACTCAGGGTCAGGGCGGCCAGCAACCAAGGGAAGCGCTTCGCGCGCATGGCGGTCATCTGTGGACGTGATCGGCCCTGTTGCCAGTGAGGTTGAGGCCCAAAATCCCCGGCATTGTGCGTTCTCCGCCTGGGGGGTGGTGCGGGTTGGTGCTTGCTGGCTACGGCAGGCCCGGGAGACCCGGCGGCGTGGGCAGGGTCACGGGCGGGAGGGTCACGGGCGGGAGGGTGACGTCGGGGATCGAGATCTCGAGCCGGCCGGCTTTGACCACCGCCACCTGGGACGGACCGAGGTCGACGTTGCCCACCGCGGCGTGCCCATCAGGTCCGGTGCGCACGATCGTCCCGTCGGGAAGATCGAGCCCGTCGCGGCCCGCCACCTCGCTGCCGTCGGGAAGCACGACCGTGGTGTCGACGGCGGACGCGATCGCGGGTTGCGGCTGAGCCTTGTCGCGTCCGAACCATCCGGCGAGCGATCCAACGAGGACCACCGCAGCCGCGGCGGCAGCCACCGAGGCGAGCGCCGGGCGGAGGCGTCCGGTCGACCGGGTCCGCAGTGGGGTGACCACGGTGGCCCAAGCGGCAGGGCGGGCGTCGGCAAGGAGACGGGCCTCGAGTCCGGTGACGAACTCAGGGCTCGGCTGCGGCGCGGCGCGGGCGCCCGCGGTCTCGAGCAAGGTCTCGACGTCGCGGCGGCTTGCGTTCATCCGTCGTCTCCGCTGCGCTCGAACTCGCGACGCAGGGCTCCCAGGGCCCGGTGGAGCGTCACTGCGAGCACCGGCTTCGAACAACCCATGGCCTCCGCGGCGTCGTCGGCACTGAGGCCAGAGAGATAGCGGAGGGTGAGCGCTGCCTGGTAGCGCGGACGCAGCGTGTCGAGCGCCGTGAGCATGTCGCGGATCTCGTCGTCGCGTTCGATGCCCTCGAGGTCGTCATGCGAGTGCTCGTCGGCCAGGGCTCGCAGCGCGCGCTGGCCGCGCTGCGAGCGGCTGCGACCCTCGCGGCGGTAATGGTCGACGAGCTCGTTCGAGGCGATGCGATAGAGCCAGGGGCCGAAGCCGGCGCCTTCGGCGTCGAAGCGATCGAGGTTGCGGTAGGCCCGCTCGAAGGTGGCCGCCGTGACGTCCTCGGCTGCTTCGCGGGTCCAGGTGCGCCGGTGCGCGTAAGCAAAGATCCGACCGACGTAGCGGCGGTACAGGGTGCCGAAGGCACTCGGGTCGAGACGGGCACGGGCGACCAGTTCACGGTCATCCAGCACCACTGGGTCTTCGGTTTCGAGATGCACCGGCTCGACTGACCCCACCGCTCCTCAGTCTGGCGGGCTGACGCCACGACCGATGCGAGCGTACCGGGGTCGCTCGAGATCTCGAAACGGGTCATTTTCGGCTTTCGTGCCGGCCGGGGCCGATGACGCAGGGTCCGTGGGGTTGGGGCGGGGCGGACGGCGCCATCGGCCCCGGAGCCGGCGCGACCGGGGCCGGTGAGTCCTCCTGCTGGATCACCACACGTGGGCTGAAACGACGGGGAGGGGGCCCGCTTACACCCGGTGCCCAGATTTTCCGGCCGAGCCGGGACCGCTCATTTAGCCTCCGAGCATGGGAATGGCCGGGAAGACCGTCGTCATCACGGGCGGGAACGCCGGCATCGGCAAGGAGACGGCCGTCGGGTTGGCGGAGCAGGGCGGGCGGGTGCTCATCACCGCGCGTGATCCGGCCCGAGGGGCGGCGGCCGTGGCCGAGATCCGCGATCGCAGCGGCAGCGACGCGGTGGACGTGGTGGCCCTGGACCTCGCGAGCCTGGCGTCGGTACGGCGGTGCGCAGCCGAGATCCTCGAGCAGCGCGATCGGCTTGACGTGCTCGTGGCCAACGCCGGACTCGTGGTCGGACGGCGCACCGAGACCACCGACGGGTTCGAGACCACGTTCGGCGTCAACCACCTCGGCCATTTCCTGCTGACCAACCTGTTGCTCGACCGGCTGCGCGCCAGCGCGCCCAGCCGGGTGGTGGTGGTGTCGTCGCACGCACACAAGTCGGCCCGACGCGGGCTCGACTTCGATGACCTTCAAGCCGATCGCAAGTACCGCTCCTTCGACGTCTACGGGAAGTCGAAGCTCGCCAACATCTACTTCACGCGCGAGCTGGCCCGCCGGCTCGAGCGAACCGACGTCACCGCCAACTCGCTGCACCCTGGCTTCGTGGCGAGCCGCTTCGGTCGGGATGGCGATCTCGGCCTCATGGGCAAGATCGGGATGCCGCTCGTGCGACCGTTCGCGATCTCACAGGAGGCCGGCGCCCGCACCCCGATCTGGCTGTCGTCGTCGTCCGATGTCGACGGGGTGAGCGGCCTCTACTTCTACAAGTGCACCGCCGCGGACCCGTCAAAGGTGGCGCTCGACGACGAAGCCGCCCGCCGGCTCTGGGCCGTCAGCGAAGAATTGGTCGGCTAGCGGCGG
>JBBECS010000035.1:40638-69625 GCA_040881685.1 Acidimicrobiia bacterium
CTTTTGCCGACCGCTGGCCTATGAGCCGGCGCTTGCGCCGGCGACCATGGAGGCGGCTAGCGGCGGCTTTTGCCGACCGCTGGCCTATGAGCCGGCGCTTGCGCCGGCGACCATGGAGGCGCTAGCAGCTAGCCCGTTCGGGAGAGACCGACGACGGGGATGACCCCGGCGAACAAGGTGCTGGGCTTGCCGTGACCGTCGGGGAGCGGCGGGCCGGCCACACCGCGCACGTCGGTGGCCGACGCGTTCGCCCAGAGCGTGTACCAGACCCAGAGGTTGTAGAGCTGGCTGGCGAATCGCCGGTTGAGGTCGCGGTAGATCTTGGCGCGCGCCTTGGGATCGGACTCCTCCCGGCCGCGGTCGAGCAGGTCGTCGATGACGGGGTCGTCGATCCGCCCGAAGTTCACCAACGAACCGCTGTGCCACCACACGTACTGCGTGTCGGGATCGCCCCCCGGGTGGTTGCGGAAGCCCGCTTGCTGGAAGTCGCCGCCGATCACCCTGCTGATCAGGTTCGCCTGCGCGACGGGCTCGATGGTCATCTCGATGCCGGCTTTGCGCTGCTGATCCTGGACGAGCTCGGTCAGCGCGAGGTTCTCCGCGTCGTTCGCGGTCAGGTAGGTGAACGCGAGCGGTTCGCCGTGCTCGCGCTCGTACTGCCCGACGAGCTTTCGCGCCTTCTTCACGTTCTGTGTGATCCGATCGGGGTAGTCCACGTACGCGGATGACCCCGGCGCGAACGGTCCCCCTGCGATCGTGAGCAAGCCCTTGTTGCGGATGTTGTTCAGCTCCTCCGCGCTCCCGGCGTACGCAACCGCCCGACGAGCGGTGATGTCGTCGAACGGGGGCCGCGACACGTTGAGCATCCCGTAGGCAACTTCGGCCCCGCGATCCGACACCACGAGGTCGACCTCACCGTTCTTCTCGTGCTTCTCCAGCTCGACGATCTGGATCCCGCTGCTCGTGTGGATCACGTCGATATCGCCGCCCAGCAGACCGGTCACCCGCTGCTGCGCCTCGGGCAGCGGCAAGAACGTGATCCCGTCGAGGTACGGAAAGCCCTCGCGCCAGTAGGAGCTGTTGCGTTCGACGGTGAGCGACTCCCCCGGGATCCATCGCACGAACTTGAAGGGACCCGTGCCGATGAGGTTCGTGGCGCACGCGGACTCGTCGGCGAGCTGCGCCGGCGCAGCGATGCCGATGCGCCCCGACCCGAACAGGAACGCCGGGAAGGCGACCCACGGGCGCTTCGTCGTGACGACGACGGTCAGAGGATCGGCAACTTCGACGCTCTCGACGTCTCGGAACGTGAACGTGTTGAGCGGCGCCGCGATCTCGGGGTTGGCACCGCGGTACGTATCGAGGTTGAACTTCACGACCGACGCGTCGAGTGCGGTGCCGTCGTGGAACTGCACACCTTCGCGGAGGGTGATCGTCCACACCGTGTAGTCCTCGTTCGGCTCCACCGACTTCGCGAGGTACGGCACGTACTCGCCCTTGCGGTTGATCGTGATCAACGTGTCGTAGACGGCGTTGATCACCTGGATCCCGGATGCGGCGTATTGCCCGGCCGGCAGGCAGTACCCGTTGACGGTGTCGGTCTCGGCCTCGAGCCCGAACGAGATCGTTCCCCCGCGCTTCGGCTCGCCGCCCGCGGGCGTGCGGGCAGGGCCGGCCGCGTTGGCCGGGAGCGCGACCGCGGCAACCGTCGCCGCGATCACGGCGAGCGCGGAGACGCGGCTGCGGGTCGGGATCATCGGCGGCACTGTATGTCGGACCCTGGAGAAGGTCAGCCCGCCCAGCCCGCGTCGGAGAGCTTCCGGTCGATCGCGTACGCGGCGCTGATCAAGCCGAGATGCGTGAACGCCTGTGGGAAGTTGCCGAGGTGCTCACCGTGCGCACCGAGCTCCTCGCCGTACAACCCGAGATGATTGGCGTAGCCGAGCATCTTCTCGAAGAAGAAGCGGCCCTTCTGCACGTCGCCGGAGCGCGCCAGCACCTCTGAGTACCAGAACGAGCACATGTTGAACGTGCCCTCGTCGCCCACGAGCCCGTCACTCGCAGCATCGCCCGTGCGATAGCGGTACACGAGCGAGTCGTCGACGAGGTCCTTGTCCATTACCCGCAACGTCGAGAGCCACCGGGGATCCGTCGGGCTGATGAACTTCACCATCGGCATCAAGAGGTTCGACGCGTCGACCGTGGTCGCCCCCTTGTGCTGTACGAAGCACCCACGTTCGGGATTCCAGAAGCTTGTCATGATGTCGTCGTAAATCGCGTCGCGCGTCGATCGCCATTTGTCATGCGGATACGGCAGCGACCGCCGATCGGCGAGCCGGATGCCTCGGTCGACCGCAACCCAGCACATCAGCCGCGAGTACAGGAACTCCTGTCGACCGCCGCGCACCTCCCACACCCCTTCGTCCGGGAGCTGCCAGTGCTCGGTCACCCAGTCGACCAGTCGCACGAGGTTGACCCACAGATCGTGCGGGATCGGCTCGCCGTACTTGTTGTAGAGGTAGACGGCGTCCATGAGCTCGCCATAGATGTCGAGCTGGAGCTGGTCGTAGGCGCCGTTGCCGATGCGCACCGGCTTGGACCCCCGATAGCCCTCGAGGTGGGGGAGCGTCTCCTCGGTCAGTGTCGTCCGCCCGTCATGGCCGTACATGATCTGCATGGATCCGTCGGGGTTGAGCTCCATGCAGCGGTCGTAGATCCACCGCATGAACGCCCCGGCCTCATCGGTGTACCCGAGGCGGATGAGCGCGTAGAGCGTGAACGACGCGTCGCGGATCCAGGTGTACCGGTAGTCCCAGTTGCGCTCGCCTCCGATCTCCTCGGGGAGGCCAAAGGTGGCGGCCGCCAGCAGTGATCCATGCGTCTGCGACACGAGGAGCTTGAGGACGAGTGCGGAGCGGTTGACGATCTCGCGCCACCGCCCGGTGTACTGCGAGCGCCCGATCCACGTGCGCCAGAAGTTCACGGTGTCCTTGAACGCGCGGGTCACGTAGTCGGGTGCTTCGGTCGGGCTCGGCATGCCCGGCTCGGCCTCCTCCATCACGAAGGCCGCGGTCTCGCCGGCGCGGAGCTCGAACCTGGCGACGGCCGCGCCGTTCGCGTCGATGGTGACGGGCACGGCGGTGCGCAAACGGACGGCAGTGCCGTCGGCGCCCTTCGACGTGAAGACCACCTCGCCGTCGCGTTGCTCCACGGTGTGCTCGGCGCGGGCGTAATCGAAGCGCGGACCGAAATGCAGGTCGAAGCTCACGTTGCCGCGCACGGTCTTGACGCGCCGCACCAGAATCCGCGGATGGTCGTGAGGATGGATGCCGATCGGCATGAAGTCGGAGACCTCCGCGACCCCCTCGGCTGCGAGGAAGCGTGTGATGAGCACGTTCGTGTCGGGGAGGTAGAGCTGCTTGCGCGCGCCATCCAGGCATGGGCTGATCGAGAATCGACCGCCGCGTTCGCGGTCGAGCAACCCGCAGAAGATGGTCGGCGAGTCGAACCGTGGGAAGGACATGAAGTCGATGGAGCCGTTCTTGCCGACGAGCGCGACCGTGTGGAGGTCGCCGATGATCCCGTAGTCCTCGATCGGCTGGTAGTCGTTCGCAGCGTCGACCACGAATCCCCCTCGCTCGCTCGTTCCTCTAGTTCGCTCCAGGTCGGGAGTCGGATGTACAAAGGGACCCGCCCAGCATCGCTCAGGAGCCTGATCCCATGCTCGAAGCCGTGATCGTCGCCGCCACCCGAACGCCAATCGGGAGGGCCAACAAGGGTTCGCTCGTCGACTGCCGACCCGACGACCTCTCCGCTGGAATCGTCAAGGCTGCGCTCGCGAAAGTCCCGGCGCTCGACCCGGCCGAGGTCGAAGACGTCCTGTGGGGCTGCGGCCAGCCGGCGGGCGAGTCGGGCTACAACGTTGCCCGCGTCGTCGCGATCCTCGCTGACCTCGACGCCCCCGGCGTGACCGTCAATCGCTACTGCTCGTCTTCGCTCCAGACGATTCGCATGGCGGCACACGCGATCAAGGCCGGTGAAGGTGATGTGTTCGTCGCCGGCGGCGTCGAGACGGTCAGCCGCTTCCTCAAGGGCATGTCCGACGGCTTACCCGACACGCACAACCCGGTGTTCGCGGACGCCGAGGCGCGTACGGCGCAGCGCACCAAGGGCGGTCAAGGCCCGTGGACGCCGCCGACGGGTCTCCCCGACGTGTACCTCGGCATGGGTGACACCGCGGAGAACGTCGCCGAGCACGAGAGCGTCACGCGCGAGCGCATGGACGAGTTCGCGGCGTTGTCACAGACCCGCGCTGTAGAAGCACAGAAGAACGGCTTCTTCGAGCGCGAGATCACGCCCGTCACCGCTCCCGACGGCACGGTCGTAAGCGTCGACGACGGTCCGCGCCCCGACACGACCGTCGAGAAGCTCGCCCAGCTGCAGCCGGTGTTCCGACCCGACGGTACGGTCACCGCGGGGAATGCGTGCCCGCTGAACGACGGTGCAGCGACGACCATCGTCATGAGCGACACCCGTGCGAAGGACCTCGGCATCACGCCGCTGGCGCGCATCGTCGCATCAGGCGTCTCGGCGATCGACCCCGAGATCATGGGTCTCGGACCGATCGGCGCGAGCCGTCAGGCACTCGAGCGCGCGGGGATGACGATCGATCAGATCGACCTCGTGGAGATCAACGAGGCGTTCGCTGCGCAGGTGATCCCGTCGGCCGACCAGCTCGGCGTCCCGTGGGAGAAGCTGAACGTGAACGGTGGCGCGATCGCACTCGGTCACCCCTTCGGCATGACCGGCGCGCGCATCATGGCCACGCTGCTCAACGGGCTCGACGACCGAGGCGGACGCTACGGACTCGAGACCATGTGCGTCGGTGGCGGCCAGGGCATGGCGATGATCATCGAGCGACTGGCCTAGGCGAACCCAGTGCCGGGGCAGCGGACGGCACGCGTCCCGCCGGCCTGGTTGATACGGCCGCTGCTCGCGGTGCGCAACGGCATCGCGGGCGTCCACCGGGGAATGGTCCCGCCCGAGGTCGTGCTCCTCGAAACCACGCTCGGGGTCATCGACACGAAAACACTCGGCGTGGTCGCGGAGCTCGGCGTCGCGGATCAACTCGCAGTCGGGCCGATGACGGGCGACGCGCTCGGCGCGGCTTGCTCCGCCGATGCCGACGCACTCACGCGCGTCCTACGTTACCTGGTGAGTCGCGGCTTCTTCCGCACGACGCGCGACGGCCGCTTCCGGAACAACAAGCGCTCGGAGCTCCTGCGCGATCTCGACGGTTCCGCGCGGGCCTGGGCGAGGTTCATCGGCGCCGACTGGCACGTCGACATCTGGAACCACCTCGAGCACTCGGTGCGAACCGGAGGCGCCGCCACCGAGGTTGCGCTCGGTCGGCCGTTCTGGGAGTACCTCACCGAGGTGAACCCCGCAGCCGGTGCCGTGTTCGACGAAGCGATGGAGTCGGCGTCGGCGGTGCAGATGGGTGTGGTGGCGCGAAAGTACGACTGGAGCGCGTGCACGCGGGTGTGTGACGTGGGTGGTGGCACCGGCACGCTCCTCTCCGCGATCCTCGCTCCGCAAGAGTACCTACGGGGAGTCCTGTTCGATCTGCCCACTGTCGTGGCGAAGTCGGGCCCGGTGTTGGAGGCCGCCGGTGTCGCTGACCGCGTCGAGGTGATCGGTGGCGACTTCTTCGCGGCGGTGCCGGAGGGTTGCGACCGCTATGTGCTCCAAGCGATCGTCCATGACTGGGACGACGAGTCGTGCGTGCGGTTCCTGTCGAACTGTCGTGACGCGATGGCTCCTGGTGGTCGTGTCCTCGTGCTCGAGTTCACGATGCCTGAGCACGACGGCGCCCACTTCGCAAAGTCGACCGACCTCGAGATGCTCGTCGACACCGGCGCGGGCCGGGAGCGAACCCGCGCCGAGTTCGACGCCCTTTTCGCCCGCGCCGGCCTCCGCGTCCGTAAGGTCATCCCGATCGTCCTCACCGCCATGTTTGAGCTCGAAGCCGCCTGAGCGCCTCCGCTACGCGGTGCCGTACACGGGGTCTGGCGCGCGCAGCTCGCTGAGCAGGTCGTGCACGACGGGGCCGAGCTCCGCGGGGTCCCAGCGCCCCTTCTTGACCCGCCGCGGTCCGTGGTGCCATCCGTCGGCGACGCTCACGACGCCCCCCTCGAGCTCGAACACACAGCCCGTCACGTCGCGGGCTTCGGTACTCCCGAGCCAGACGACGAGTGGTGAGACGTTCGTAGGATCCATGGCGTCGAAGCCGGATTCTGGCTTCTTCATCATGTAGGCGAAGGCGTCCTCGGTGAGGCGCGTGCGTGCCGACGGCGCAATCGCGTTCGCCGTCACCCCGTAACGTGCGAGCTCGGCCGCCGTCACGAGAGTGAGCGCCGCGATGCCACCCTTGGCCGCGCTGTAGGCCCCCTGGCCCATGCTGCCGAGGAGCCCCGCGCCGCTACTGGTGTTGATGATGCAGGCGTCGACGGAGTCGCCGGCCTTCGAGCGATCGCGCCAATATCCGGCTGCATGACGAGTCGGGGCGAAGTGGCCCTTGAGGTGCACACGCACGACGTCGTCCCACTCGTCCTCGCCCGTGCTCACGATCATCCGGTCGCGCACGATCCCGGCGTTATTCACGAGAACGTCGAGGCCACCGAACTCGTCGAGAGCGATCTGCACCATCCGCGCCGCGCCGTCCCAGCTCGAGACGTCATCGGCGTTGGCGACGGCTTCGCCTCCGGTGTCGCGAATCTCCTCGACAACCTCGTTGGCTGCTTCGCTCGACGGCTCAGTGCCATCGCGAGCGACGCCATAGTCGTTCACGACGACGCGAGCGCCCTGGCGCGCGAACTCGAGCGCATGCTCACGGCCGAGCCCTCGACCCGCACCGGTGACGATCACCACACGCCCATCGCAGATGCTCATGAAGGATTACCGTACCGCGATGCATTTCGGGATCACGATGTTCGCGACCGACCTCACGATGTCCGTGCACGAGCTCGCGCGCGCCGCGGAGGAACGCGGGTTGCACTCTCTGTACATCCCGGAGCACACGCACATCCCCACCAGCCGTCTCACACCCCCACCGACCGGTGACGGCAAGCTCTCGGAGGAGTACTCCCGCACCGTCGATCCGTTCGTTGCGCTCGGCGCGGCGGCGGCGGCCACGGAACGGATCCGACTCGGAACGGGTATCTGCGTCGTGGCACAGCGCGATCCGCTGGTGACGGCCAAGGCGGTGGCCACCCTCGACCAGATCTCGAATGGACGCGTCGAGCTCGGTGTCGGGTTCGGCTGGAACCGTGACGAGATCGAGCACCACGGCGTCGACTTCGCCACCCGGCGCGATCTCGCACGAGAGCACGTGCTCGCGATGAAGGCGCTGTGGACACACGACGTTGCGGAGTTCCAAGGCGATCTCGTGCACTTCGGACCCTCGTGGGCGTGGCCGAAGCCGGTGCAGACGGGCGGGCCGCCGGTGCTCTTCGGCGGAACACCCGGGCCGAAGCTGTTCGCTCACATCGCCGAGTACGGCGACGGGTGGATCCCGATCGGGGGCGCTGGTGTGCGCGCCGCGCTCCCCGACCTCCACCGGGCGTGCGACACGGCCGGTCGCGACCCCGCCGCGCTGCGGGTCGTGCCGTTCGGCACGCTCCCAGATCCGGGCAAGCTCGACTACTACGCGAGCATCGGGATCGACGAAGTCGTCCTGCGGGTACCGGGTGGCGACGCCAACACCGTCACACCCGTCCTCGACGAGTACGCGACGTTGGTGGAGGCAAGCACGTGAGGCAGCGCGGAACGACGACCAGCGTGGTTGCACTCGCCACCATCGCTGTCGTCTTGGGATGGGTAGCACCGGTCGGCGCTGTGGGAGGTGTCGGCGGGTGCGCGCTCGCGACGAAGAAGGAGGTGTCCAAGATCCTCGGCGCCAAGGTCACCAAGACCAAGAACAAGGTCGACAAGGACAGCGGCGCCCAAACCTGCACGTACAAGACGAACGAGTTCGACTCTGAGGTGCTCGAGGCATCGGGGGCACCACTCCAGGTCGTGATCACGTGGGGTCCGATCCCCGACTCGCTCCGTGGACAATATGAGGGGTCCGAGATACTCGAAGGACTCGGTGACGTCGCCTATGACCTTGGCTTCGGTCAGGTGGTGGCGTTCAGCGGCGAGCAGTCGGTGGATGTGACCGTGGAGAACTCCGAGTCGCCCGAGGGCAAGCTGTCGAAGAAGGCGCAGAAGGCGATCCGCCTCGCGCTGCCTCGACTTCCCGTCGACTAGCGGCGCGCGGGGTCGCGCCTACGGCAGGCGCTCGATGATCGTGACGTTGGCCTGGCCGCCGCCCTCGCACATCGTCTGCAGTCCGTAGCGGCCACCGGTGCGCTCGAGCTCGTTGAGCAAGGTGGTCATGAGACGCGTGCCGGTGGCGCCGAGCGGGTGCCCGAGCGCGATCGCGCCGCCGTTGACGTTCACCTTCTCGAGGTCGGCGCCTGTCTCTCGCTGCCAAGCGAGCACCACCGACGCGAACGCCTCGTTGATCTCGACCAGGTCGATGTCATCGAGCGACATTCCGCTCTTCTCCAACGCGTACGCAGTCGCGGGAATCGGTGCGGTGAGCATGAAGATCGGGTCGGCGCCACGCACGGAGAGGTGGTGGATCCGCGCGCGCGGCTTCAGGCCATGAGTCTTGAGCGCGGCCTCGGAGACGACCAACGTGGCGGTGGCGGCGTCGGAGAGCTGCGACGAGACCGCGGCGGTCAGCCGGCCACCCTCGACGAGCGCGGGCAGCTGCGCCATCTTCTCGAGCGACGTGCCCCGTCGCGGCCCTTCGTCAGTGTCGATGCCAGCCAGCGGGACGATCTCAGGATCGAACCGGCCTTCGTCCTGGGCGCGGATGGCACGCTCATGACTCTCGAGAGCGAACGCTTCCATCTCCTCACGGGAGATGCCCCACTTGTCCGCGATCATCTCGGCGCCGCGGAACTGTGACACCTCCTGCGTTCCGTAGCGCGCGACCCAACCTTCCGAGCCCGAGAAGGGATCGCTGAAGCCGAGCGGCTCCGTGGCGGTCAGCGCGTACGCGATCGGGATCATGCTCATGTTCTGCACGCCGCCGGCGACGATGACGTCGTTGGTGCCGCTCATGACCGCCTGCGCAGCGAAGTGGAGCGCTTGTTGCGACGACCCGCACTGGCGGTCGATCGTCGTGCCCGGGACCTCCTCGGGGTAGCCGGCGGCCAACCAGCAGGTGCGGGCGAGGTCGCCGGCCTGCGGACCGAGTTGGTCGACGACGCCAAGGAACACGTCTTCGACGGCGAGCGGGTCGAGGTCGTTGCGCTCGACCACGGCCTTGATCACGTGCGCACCCAGGTCGGCCGGGTGGACGTGCGACAACCCGCCGCCCTTCTTCCCGACCGCGGTGCGAGCAGCGTCGACGATGTAGGCCTCGGGCATCGGGAACCAACCTTTCTCCAGGGTTAGAGGATCGCGCGTCCGACGCGGGCCCGGTGCCAAGCCGCGTCACCCCAGGTCGCGGCCAGGGCCCATGCGCGCTTCATGAAGAGGTGCAGGTCGTACTCGAAGGAGTAGCCGATCGCCCCGTGACACTGGAGGGCCTTGCCCGCCGTGAGGAGCGCCGCGTCCCCGGCCGACGCCTTGGCCATCGACACGTGGACCGGGGATTCGGACTCACCCTCGCTCATCGACCACGCTGCCCGGTACACGAGCGGCCGCGCGAACTCCAGCGCGATGCGAGCATCCGCGAGGTGGTGCTTCACCGCTTGGAAGCTGCCGACCGGGGCACCGAACTGCTGACGTTCGATGACATAGGCCACGGTCATGTCGAGCATCCGGCGCGTCAAACCGATGAGCTGCGCCGCGGTGCCGAGCGCCCCCCGATCGAACGCACGGTGAAACGCGTCGGCATCGGCCACGCGCGCACCTGAGCCGGTAACTTCACCGAGCCGACGCGATCCGTCGACAGAGGTCGCGATCGGTGCAACGTCGAAGTCTTCGAGGACCACCACGCCGGCTTCGCTACCCATCACGACCGTGTCGGCGCTGTCCGCGTACACAACCGGACCCTGCCCTTCGAAGGCGGTGACCACGGTGATCTCACCCGCCCTCGCACTGCCGGGGTCAGCAAGCAGCGGCGTCGCCACGACCGCGTGCTCGACGACAGGCTCCGGTACGGCTGCATACCCGGTCTCTTCGAGCACGAGCACAACGTCGATGTCTCGCAGCTCGAGCGCAGCACCCAGCACGCCCATCTCCGCGAGTCGACTCCACACCTTGTCGGTGCGCCCGCTGCTGTTCGTCCACGCGTCGCGGACGACCGAGGGGGGACACTCGCGCGCGAGCAGGTCTCGCACGGCGTCGCGGAAGGCGAGCTGCTCTTCGGTGAACGCGAACCTCATCGCTACCTACGCGGTAAACCGAGCACGCGCTCAGCGATCAGGTTGCGCTGGATCTCGTTCGTGCCGGCATAGATCGGCCCGGAGAGTGCGAACTGGTAGCCCTTCATCCAGCCCGTGTCGTCGCGCTCGGCATCGACGCCGAGCAGCTCGAGCGCGGTCTCGTGCATTCGCACGTCGAGGTCGGACCAGAACACTTTGGTCAGGCTCGACTCGGGGCCGAGCTGCTCACCGGCGGTCATGCGCGTCACGGTGAGAAACGTCTGCCATCGATAGGCTTCGGCGTCAATCGACGCGCGCGTCACCGCGTCGCGGAGTCGCGCTTCATCGGGATCAGCCCGCTCGCGCCACAAGTCGATCAGGCGCGCCGCGGTGGCCGTGAACCGCCCCGGGCTTCGCAAAGTGAGACCGCGCTCGGAGCTCGTCGTGACCATCGCGACGCCCCAACCTTCGTGCACCGCGCCGAGCACGTCGGCGTCCGGCACGAACACGTCGTCGAGGAACACCTCGGCGAAGCCTTCGTCGCCGTCGAGCCGACCGAACCCGCGCACCGTCACCCCCGGCGCATCGAGCGGGACGAGGAAGTACGTGAGGCCGCGGTGCCGTTCGGCTTCGGGGTCGCTGCGGAAGAGGCCGAACAGGTGGGTGCAGAACGCGCCGCGTGTAGTCCAGGTCTTCTGCCCGCTGAGGCGCCAACCCCCGCTGGCTTCGTCGCGCACTGCCTTGCTCTGGATGGCCGCAAGGTCGCTGCCCGCGTTCGGCTCCGACCACCCCTGACACCACAGGTCCTCCGCCGCGGCCATCCGCGGCAGGATCCGGTCCTGCTGCTCCTTCGTTCCGAACTCGAAGACCGTCGGTGCGAGCAGGAAGATCCCGTTCTGGGTCACGCGCTGCGGCCCACCGGCCCGGTAGTACTCCTCTTCGAAGATGAGCCACTCCATGGGCGTCGCGCCACGCCCGCCGTACTCATCGGGCCAAGACACGACAGCAAAGCGCGCTTCGTGCAGTGCGCGCTCCCACTCGAGATGCGCCGCGAAACCGTCGCGCGTGTCGCCCGACCGCAGCCCGTGCGGCACGTTGGCCTCGAGCCAAGCCCGGCTCTCCGCGCGGAATGCGTCCTCTGCGGGTGTGAACGTGAGATCCACGACTACTCGCCCTGAGCGGAGCGAGCCAATGCAGCCGGGTCGTCGTAGTACTCGCGCCACCACACGATCACGCCGTCGCGCAGCTCGCACACGTTCATGCCGCGCCAGGTGATCTCACCGCCGTCACTGCGCCGCGCGACGGTGATCGTCCAGTCGCACATCACGACGTTGTCGTCACCGACGGCGAGATGGTGGAAGTCGAACGACACCGGCTTGGCCCATTGGAACGACTGTCGCGCCATTGGCTCGTACTCGCCGTGGCCACGCACTGTTCGATTCGGGGTCTCGAGCACGACGTCCTCGGCGAAGCATGCGAGGTACCCGTCAAGGTCCTCGGCCAGCCACGCAATGCGCCGCCGCTCGTAGACGGCGCGGGCTTCGTCGAGGGTGATGCTCACGAGAGCGCCTCGTATGCGGCCTTGACCAGCGCGCCGCCCCTCGGATCGAGGTTCGTCATCGACATCTTCATCTGACTCATGACGTAGGCGAACCCGAGCCCCCGGTTGGGATCGGCGAACGCGGTCGAACCGCCGGCGCCCGAGTGGCCAAACGTCCGCGGGCCAACGCCCGGAGGGAACGTCGGCGCCAGCATGAACCCGAGGCCGATCGTCAACGGCTGACCCACGACGCAGTCAGGCCCGTCGGAGAGCACCTGGCTCGCGCGCTCGACGGTCTCGTCGGTCAGGAGCCGGACTCCGTCGACCTCGCCGATGCACGCCGCGTACATGCGCGCCAGCGACCGCGCGTCGCTGTGCCCGTTCGACGAGGGCATCTCCGCGGCGCGCAGCTGGCGCGTGTTCCACATGTCGTTGTAGGCGAACAATTGAGAAGGGCCGCTCATGACGCGGCCCATGAGCGTGGACTGGTCGCTGAGCACTGCGTCGACGAGCGCCTGTGTCTCCGCGTCGTACTGGACCGGGTACATGCGGGCGACGCGCGGGTCCAGCTGCTCGGAGACGCCGATGTGGAAGTCGAGATCCAACGGTGCCGCGATCTCCTGTGAGAAGTAGGTCCCCGGGCTTACGCCGGTGATGCGACGGATGATCTCTCCCACGATCCAGCCGTACGCGCGCGTGTGGTAGCCGTGCTTCGTTCCCGGATCCCACACGGGCGCCTGCGCGGCGATCCCCTCCACGATCGGATCCCACGCGGCAACGTCGTCGAGCGTGAAGTCGCCCTGCACCTCGGCGAGCCCGGCGCGGTGCGACAGCGCCCACGCCACGGTGATGCTCGACTTGCCGTTGGCCGCGAACTCCGGCCAGTAGTCGGCGACCGGCGCGTCCGGATCGAGGCGTCCCTCTTGAATGAGCTTGTTGGCGCACACCGCGGTCGCGCCCTTCGTGCACGAGTACACGATGACGATCGTGTCCTTCGCCCACGGACGCGGCGGATCGACCTCGGCGAGCCCACCCCAGATGTCGACGACGGGCTCCCCGTTGAGATACAGGCTGCACGCGGCACCCACCTCGTCGTGCTCGTCGAAGTTGCTCGCGAATGCGTCGGCCACGGGCTCGAAGCCCGGTGCGACGGTCCCTTCGATCTGCACGGTCAACCCTCCAGTCGCCGCAGCGTCGCGTCGGCCTCGGCGATGATCCGATCGATCAGCTCGGCGACGGTCGGCAGCTCGTCGATCACGCCAACGCCCATGCCGGTGGGCAGGATCCCGGTCTCGAGATGGCCGTCCACCATCGACGCCTTCGTGAGCATCGGCGCGTTCGCAGCCATCATCATCTGCCCATAGGTGAGGTCCTGGCTGCGCTTCATGGCAAGGCCCTCACGGACGAGCTCACGCAGCGGCGTGCCCGTCAGCTTGCGGAAGCGGAGCGCGTTGATCGCAGCCCGAGGGAACGCGATGAGCCGACCGGCGCCTTCGAGCCGATCGATCACCTTCGTGCGGATCACGCGCTGCGGCGCGCCGTCGATGGCACGCGTCACGACCGTTCCTGTGACCGGCGTGTCGAGGTACACCGACTTCACGTCGTCGGGGACGCGGCTCTCCTTGGTCAGCAGGAAGCGTGTGCCCATGGCGACACCAGCCGCGCCGTACGCGAGCGCCGCGACCAGGCCGCGCCCATCGAAGAAACCGCCCGCCGCAACCACGGGGATGTCGACGGTGTCGACCACCTGCGGCACGAGCAAGGTGGTGGGCACGACTCCGGTGTGCCCACCACCTTCGGCGCCTTGCGCGATGACCGCGTCGACACCGAGCTCAGCGACCTTTTCGGCGTGGCGACGGGCGCCGATGGTCGGCATGACCACGAGCCCTGCGTCCTTGAGCTTCTTCACGATCCGCTCAGGCGGCGGGCTCGCAAAGCTCGCGACTCGCACACCTTCCGCGATCAACACATCAGCGCGATCCTCGATGTCGGGCGCGTCGGCGCGCATGTTCACGCCGAACGGCCTGTCGGTCCGCTCCTTGATCTCCTGGACCGCAGGGCGTAGCTCGTCGAACGTAAGTGTCGCACCGGCGAGGATCCCCAGCCCGCCCGCGTTGCTCGTGGCCTGCGTGAGCCCGGGGCCGGCTACCCAGCCCATACCGGTCTGCACGATCGGGTACTGCACGCCGAACAGGTCGCACAGCCGCGTGTGCAGCGCCGCGTGCATCAACGACCCCTGGTTTTGGCGTCGCAGACAGTCGGTATGCGACAGCTATCGACGCCAAAACGATTCATGGCGCGACCTCGGCGTCGCGGAGGGCTCGAGGGTCGAGGACCTCGCGCAAGAGACGCAGGTCTTCGTCGGTCGGCACGCGAGTCTCGGGAACGTCGGACGCCACGACGAGCGGGAAACCGGTGGCCTCCTGGACCGCTTCGACCGTGACCCCCGGGTGGAGTGATCGCACGCGCATCGAGTGGTCGGGTGACTCGAAGTCGAGCACCGCGAGGTTCGTCACGACCTGGCGGATCTGGTGGAACTCGGACGCGGTGGATCCGGCTGCTGCAGCCCGGTTGTAGCCAACACCCGACACGCAGTCCACGGCCGGCACGAAGACGCGCGTCGAGTGCTGGGGCACCCAGTAGCTCGTGGGGTGATTCACCGTGTTCCCAGGGGCACCACGAACGCCGAGCAGCTGGGCCTTTGGCTTCGACCACGGGCCGATGCACGCGATGTTCTGATTCCCGAACTGGTCGATCTGGGTCGCGCCCATCATCACGTGGCGCTTACCGGCCCATACGACGTCGAACATCTTGCCGAACGGCATCCACGCCTCGACGACCTTGGCGGCGTCGGGCGCCGCGTCCGGGGGGAGCGGCGCTCCGAGTTGGAACGCGTCGCCGTCGGTGTACACGAGATCGGGCTCGAAGGTGAGTGCCGCCAGTCGCGACCCGAGGGTCGGGATCACCCCGATGGGACTCGCCAGGATCTCGCCGTCACCGCGCCACGCCTCTGCGCACGCGACGACGCAGATCTCGGCGAGCGTGGCGGCGCTCATCACCCTTTGCTCCGCTCCCACTCCGCTACTTCCGCTCGCTGCGCTCGCTTCATCCGCTTCGCTCGCTCCGCAGGCTCTCTTCCGCGAGTTTCCGGTACTCGGGTTCCGGCACGTCGACCCACTTGGTGCGGAACGCGACCCAGGCTTCCGCGTCCTTCGCGGTGCTCGCGTATTCGCGCTGGAGTGCTTCGTCGCGTTGGTAGTCGGGAACGCAGTGCGTGAAGTGCGCCCCGAGCGGAGCCTCGATCACACCATCGGTCCACAGGCGGCTGATCCGAATCGTCTCCGGCGCACCTTCACGGGCGAAGTCCGCTGGTTCGACCACCCGCTCGCATGACACGAACGTCTGGCTGGCTGCCATCGCGAAGAGATCGTCGAAGTACCAGTCGGGACCGAGGTACTGGGCGTCCCCGCGCGCGTCGGCACGATTCGCGTGCAGCAGGGCGACGTCGAGTGGCAACGCCGGCATCGCAACCAGCTCCCGATCGTCATACGGAGAAGTGACCGTGCGCAGGTTGGGGTTGTTCTCCATGATCGCCGAACCAATTCCAGCGCGGCACGGCAAAAAGGAGACGCGCCACGCGGCAGCGCGGAGTCCGAGTTGGAGCATGCCCTCGTCCAGCTCCATCGCCTCGATCGTGCCGTTCTGGCGCGCGTTGCGGAAATGCGGCTCGAGGGGGATCGTGTCGAGCGACACGAACCCGTATACGGCCTTGCGCACCTTCCCTGCCGCGCACAACATGCCGACGTCAGGCCCGCCGTAGCTGACGATTGTGAGGTCAGTCAGCGACGAACGCAGGATGGCGCGGACGATCGACATCGGCTTTCGGCGCGATCCCCACCCCCCGATGCCGATCGTCATGCCGTCGCGCAGCTCGTCGACGACGTCCTCTTCGTTCAGCCTCTTGTCGGTCACGCGGCGAGGAGGCTATCTGACACTCCATCAGATGAACCGTGGCCGATACGGTGACGCCATGAAGTTCGGGGTGATGCCACCTGCGCACGGACGGTTCCTGTCGTCCCCCGACATGATCGGGGAGTACGCGCGCGTGGCCGAGGATGCGGGCTTCGAGTCGATTTGGGTGTTCGAGCACGCGGTGATCCCCGCGGGGTACGACTCGATCTACCCGTACAACGCCGAGGGTCGGATCGGAATCGAGGATGAAGACCTGCCCGACCCGCTCGGGCTGCTCGCGTTCCTCGCCGGTGTCACCGAACGTCTCGTGCTCGGCACCGGTGTCCTGATCCTCCCCCAGCGCAGCCCGGTGATCTGTGCGAAGGAGTGCGCCACGGTGGACGCTCTGTCCGAAGGCCGGTTACAGCTCGGGATCGGCGTCGGCTGGCTCCGCGAGGAGGCCGAGGCGGTCGGGACGAAGTTCGAGGATCGCGGACGACGCACCGACGAGTACATCGAGGCGATGCGTGTGCTGTGGCGTGAGCCGGAGGCCACGTTCCACGGCGAGTTCACGAGCTTCGACCGGGCCAAGAGCAACCCGAAGCCTGCGCAGTCCGACGGCGTGCCCATCCACATCGGCGGCCACAGCGCGGCCGCGGCGCGACGCGCCGGACGCCTCGGCGATGGCTGGTTCCCGATCGGTCTGGACGCAGATGACTTCGAACAGCGACGCGCCGAGATGAACACCGCCGCGCGTGACGCGGGCCGGAACCCCGACACGATCGAGATCACCTACAACCGTGGTAGCAAGCCGGACACCGTCAAGCGCTACGCCGACCTCGGTGTGTCGCGCTGGGTGGTCGCGGCGTGGGCCGACGACCTCGAGTCGTGCAAGCGCGCGCTCGGCGAGCTCTCGCAGACCCTGGTCGCCCCGATGTCCTAACTGGGGTGCGTCTTTGAGCCCGGAATAGCCGGGTGAGGGACGCACCCAGGTGTGGGGTCAGCGGGTGACGATGACGCTGGAGCCGTGACCGAAGAGGCCTTGGTTGATCGAGAGGCCGACGGTGGCTCCTTCGACCTGCCGCTCCCCTGCTTCGCCGCGAAGCTGGCTGACGAGCTCGCACACCTGGGCGATCGCCTGCGCCGGGATCGCCTCGCCGAAGCACGCCAGACCGCCGCTCGGGTTCACCGGTACGCGTCCGCCGAGCGTCGTGGCGCCGGAGTGCAGAAGGGACTCCGCATCACCCGGCCCGCAGAGACCGATGTTCTCGTACCAGTCGAGCTCGAGCGCTGTGGACAGGTCGTACACCTCGGCACACGACAGGTCTTCGGGTCCGACCCCCGCTTCTTCGTACGCGGCGTGCGCGATCGAGTCGCGGAACGACCGTTCCGGGAGCGCGGCACCGACTGCTGAATCGGTGGCGATGTCGGGCATGTCGAGGAACGTGTTCGGATACGTGGGCGTGAC
Organism: Acidimicrobiia bacterium; assembly: GCA_040881685.1. Classification (NCBI taxonomy): domain Bacteria; kingdom Bacillati; phylum Actinomycetota; class Acidimicrobiia; species Acidimicrobiia bacterium. The sequence goes on from JBBECS010000035.1 coordinate 58,022, forward strand.
GGTTGAAACCGCGGCCACGCGCACGTGTCGCGCGCGATCAGCGTGACGCGCCGCGAAGTCGGCGCTCGCGAGCACGACGGCCGCGCCGCCATCGCTCGTGGCACAGATGTCGACCAGGCGCAGCGGGTCGGCGACGACGGGCGACTCGGCGATCTCGTCCTCGGTGAACTCCTTGCGATAACGGGCGTTCGGGTTGTGCAGTCCGTGACGACTGTTCTTCACCTTGACTGCCGCGAAGTCCTTCGAGGTCGCGCCGTACATCTCCATGCGTCGACGTGCGTACAACGCGAAGTACGTGGGGTTCGTCGCGCCCAGCACATGGAAGCGGAGCCAGTCCGGGTCTTGGGGGCGATCGCCGGGGAGCGGCCCGAAGAAGCCTTGCGGTGCGGTGTCGGCGCCGACGGCGAGCGCGACATCGGCCTTGCCCGCCTGGATGCGCGCCCGGGCCGCTTCGATCGCGACGGCACCCGATGCGCACGCGGCGTACGTGGACGAAACCGGGATCCCTCGCCATCCGAGCGCCTGGGCGAACGTCGATCCGGCGACGTACCCGGGGTACCCGTTGCGCATCGTGTTCCCGGCGGCGAGGAACTGCACGTCGGCCCACTCGAGGCCGGCATCAGCGAGCGCGGCTCGCGCCGCGACCGCGCCGTATTCCACGAAGCTGTTGCCCCACTTCCCCCACGGGTGCATGCCCGCTCCGAGCACCACGACCTCCTCCTTCATGGGTCGCTCCGCTCCGCCCTCACGGCCGTCCGACCAGGGCTGCGCTGCGCTCCGACCGTCACGCCGGCTTCCACTTCCAGACGGTGCGCACGGACTCGTCGTCCTCGTAGAGTGGCTCGATGACGAGGTGCATCTCCGAGCCGACCGACAGCGTCGCGATGTCCGTGCCGGCGGCGAGCTGCCCGAGCACCACCATGCGCTCATCGGCGAGCTCGACCGCAGCGATGCCGTAGGGCTCGAACGGCTCGCGAGCGGGATACGGCGGTGGCGGCGCGTACCGGTTGTCCGTGAACGACCACAGCGTGCCGCGCGTCGACAGCTCGACGTCGGCAAGCTCGGTGCCGCCGCACGCCGGGTTTGCGCAGAACGACCACTGCTTCGGGAAGAACGAGCCGCCGCACGCGGGACACCGGCCGCCGAGCAATCGGCCCGAGCCGTCGGGCTCTTCACGGAAGAGCCCGTCGACGACCGGAACGCGCGGCTTGGTCATCCGAGATCCTCGTTGGACCGGAGATCGGCCTCGCGCTTGTCGACGAACGCCTGGCGCAGCTCGTCGGAGTCACCCCAGAGCTGCAGCTCGTACGTGAACCCCTGCTCGATGCGGTACGCGCGCTTCACATCCACCGGCTCGATGATGTTCAGCGACTCCTTGGCGCGCCGGATCACCAGCGGGCTCTTCTTGGCGATGACCTGAGCGATCTCGCGCGCCGCGGCCATGAGCTCTGCGCGAGGCACCACCCGCTCGACGGTCCCGTACGACAGCAGCTCCTGCCCGGTCACCATCTGACCCGTGAAGAACATCGCCCGCACCTTGTGCTGCGGGACGAGACGCGCGAGATGCGTGCCGACACCGAGCGCACCCCGGTCCACCTCCGGCACGCCGAACTGTGCGTCATCGGCCGCCACCACGATGTCTGCGTTGCCCGCGATCGACACTCCACTGCCGAGGCAGAAGCCGTGCACCGCGGCGATCACCGGCACCTCGCAGTCGTACATGGCGGCGAAGGTGTCCCAGCAGCCCTTGCTCACCTCGAGCAGCGAGTGCTTGGTGGGATCGGCGGCCAGCTCCTTGATGTCGACGCCGACCTGGAAGCCCCGCAGCTCGGGGTTCGCCGCGATGATCATCACGTGTACGTCGGGGTCGCTCCCGAGGCGACGGATCGTCTCGGCCAGCTGCTGGAAGCCGGCGACCGGGAGCGCGTTCACCGGAGGGTTGTCGATGATCACTTCCGCGATGTGGTCGCGCACGTCGGAGCGGATCACGAGCCGGAGCGTAGTGGCGAGCCGGAGCGAGCGACCGCAGCGAGCGGGGCCTCAGCGGCCTGGCCCGAAGGGCCATGAGCGGGAGGGGCGATACCGTCGGGGCGTGACCACCGCCACGGACCCGCTCGACTTCAGCGGCAAGGTGGTGATTGTGACGGGTGGTTGCCGCGGCGTTGGACGCGGCATCACCGAGCGCTTCCTCGGAGCCGGCGCCGACGTGCTCGTGTGCTGTCGCAACGAGCCCGACACGCTTCCAGCTTCTGATGGGCGCGAGGCGACGTTCGTTGCTGCCGACGTGCGTGACCCCGATCAGATCGACACCGTGATCGCCGCGACGATCGAGCGTTTCGGGCGACTCGACGTGCTCGTGAACAACGCGGGCGGATCGCCGCCGGCCGATACCGCGACCGCGTCACCAAAGTTCTCGACCGCGATCATCAACCTCAACCTCATCGCACCGCTCGTGTTCGCGCAACGGGCGAACTCGATCATGCAAGAACAACCCGACGGCGGGGTGATCATCAACATCGCGAGCGTGAGCGGCACCCGAGCCAACCCCGAGGCCGCGGCCTACGGCGCGGCGAAGGCCGGCCTGCTCAATGTGACCGAGACGCTCGGCGTCGTGTTCGCACCCCAGGTGCGTGTCGTCGGCGTGATCGCAGGCATGATCGTCACCGAGCAGGCGCGCTTCTTCTACGGCGACGAAGAAGGCATCGCCGCTGTGGGCGCAACCGTGCCTGCGGGGCGCATGGCGTATCCCGACGACATCGGCGATGCGTGCCTGTTCCTCGCATCATCGTTGGCGAGGTACATCACGGGGACAAGCCTCACCGTGCACGGCGGCGGTGAGGTCGCGGCATACATCGACGCGTCCAAAAACCGCTCCGAGTAGCGCTACCGCACCCCGAGGTACTGGTACCAGCGTTGCTTCGAGCGGTCGGTCAGCTCGACCGCGCCGTTTCGTTGCTGCCAGCTGATCAGCACGTCTTCGTCCTCGAGGAAAGCGATCACATCGTCGTGCGGCTTGTTCACGAACGCCATCCACAGGCTCCCGCGCAACCGCAACTCACGAACAGACTCGCGCTCGATGCGCCACTTGAACTCTCGGAGCGGGCCGAAGGCACTGAGCGCGTCAGTACGCGCTCGGGCTCCGCGAGCACGTTCGACGTCGATCGCCACGACGTCGCGGACGCGTCGTGCAACCAACCACGGCTCGGTGCCCTCGCCGTCGAACACTCCGACGGCGAAGTCCTGGGAGCGGAGGAGCCGTGCAAGTGGTCCGAGCACGTCATCGCGAGCAGGTTGGCGAGCGCCGGTGGCTCTGATCGTGGCGCGCCACGTGGTGACGCCCAGGACACCAAGCATCTCGGTGTCGCGCTCGGCGCGCTCACGGTGCCAGCCTTCGAGCACGGTCAGGGCCCGCGGTCGCAGATCGAGCGATACCGCCCCCTGATGGAGCTCGGGCAACCAGCGTCGCATCGTGACGGCGGGAAGCGGATCGGCCGCGAGCACGCGCGTGCGCGCCTTGTCGAGGGTGACGGTCACGGTCGGCTTCTTGGTCTTCGTCGGCCGCTGGGCCTTCCCGAACGCGAAGACGCCGGCGTCGAGATCATCGGTGTAGAACCACATCTGGTCGCCTGCCGCGACGTCGACGAGTGGACCCCGCACCTCACAGACGACACTGCCCAGACGACCACCGAGTGCGGCGTCTTGGAGCTTGCCGAACGCGTTTTCGAGGGTTCGACCGGACGCCTGCACGAACCGCAGATGACGCCAAACGGGGACGAGCCAGGCACTCACGAGAGACAGTCTGACCGCAGGCTGAGGGGTCAGCTACGGATGCTGACTGCTCACGGAGACGATCTCACCGGTCATGTAGGAGGAGTAGTCGCTCGCGAGGAACACGATGACGTTTGCCACCTCCCATGGTTCCGCGGGTCGCCCGAACGCCTCGCGCTCGGTGAGCTCGGCCAGCAGCTCGTCGGTCGTGGTCTTGGCGAGGAACGGGTGCATCGCGAGGCTCGGCGCGACCGCGTTGACGCGCACCCCGTGCGGCGCCGCTTCGAGCGCGGCGCACCGGGTCAACGCCATCACGCCCGCCTTCGCCGCCGCGTAGTGGGCTTGACCCGCTTGCGCGCGCCAGCCGAGGACCGAGGCGTTGTTGACGATCACGCCCGCGCCGCGCGAGAGCATGTGACGCAGGACGGCACGGGTGCAGCGAAAGGTGCCGTTGAGCGTGACGTCGAGCACGCCGCTCCACTCCTCATCCGTCATGTTGACCAGGTCGGCGGTGCCTCCCAGACCGGCGTTGTTCACCATGACGTCGATGCGACGGTGCGCGCTGAGCGCATCGTCGACGAGCCGCGTCACTTGATCGTCGTCGCGCACGTCGCACACGACGGAGAGCGGGACCGTGCCGCACACCTCCCCGAGCTTCTCGGCAGCCTCCCCGAGACGCCGCTCGTGGTGGTCACTGATGACGACGGTCGCCCCCTCTTCGGCACAGCGCTTCGCCGTCGCGAATCCGATTCCCGTGCCGGCCGCGGCCGTGACCACGACCACCTTGTCGGCCAGCAACCCGTGCGGTGGAACCTCGGGTGGCACTGAGCTCATGAGGGCTCTTTCGGTAGACCGAGTGCACGCTCGCCGATGATGTTGCGTTGGATCTCGTCCGAGCCGCTGTAGATCGTGTCGGCGCGTGAGTACAGGAACATGCGCTGCAACAAGGACAGGTCGTAGGGGAGGTCGTCGGCGATCTCGGCGTCGGGACCGAGCACGTCCATCGCGAGCTCGCCGATCGAACGGTGGACCCCGGCCCAGTAGAGCTTGTGCACTGCGGTCAAGGGTGTCATCTCGCCGCGTGCGAGCGGTGTCAACGAGCGCAGCGCGTTGAACCGCATGATGCGCAAGCGGATCGTGGCGTCGGCGATACGCTGACGAACGACGGGGTCGTCGACACGACCGGTCTTGATGGCGAGCTCACGGATCGTCGTGAGCTCGTTCTCGAAGTTCAACTGCTGACCGAGGGTCAGCGCGCCGCGCTCGAACGCGAGCGTTCCCATCGCGACCTTCCAACCTTCGTTCACGTCTCCGACGACGTTGCCGATCCCCGTGCGAGCGCCTTCGAAGAACACCTCGTTGAACTCCGACGTGCCGGTCAGCTGCTGGATGGGACGGATCTCGATCCCGGGTTGGCGCATCGGCACCAGCAGGTACGAGATGCCCCGATGCTTGGGTGCGTCGCGATCGGTGCGGCACAGCACGAAGCACCAATCGGCCCAATGGGCGAGCGAGGTCCACACCTTCTGCCCGTAGATCACCCACTCGTCTCCGTCGGCCTCGGCGCGCGTGGCGACGTTGGCGAGATCGGAGCCGGCGTCGGGCTCGGAGTAGCCCTGGCACCAGAGCTCGTCGCCTTTCGCGATCGGTGGGAGGAAGCGGCGCTTCTGCTCCTCGTCGCCGAAGTGGATGATCGTCGGGCCGAGGAGCCCTTCGCCCACCAGGCCGACGCGCCCGGGGCCGTGTGCCCGCGCGTACTCCTCGTAGAAGATCACCTGCTGGGTCAGTGAGAGTCCGCGCCCGCCGTACTCCTCGGGCCACGCAACGCACGTCCAGCGCGCGGCACCGAGCGCGCGCTCCCACGCAAGGCGCTCTTCGAACAGGGCATGTTCGTCGCCAGGTCCCCCGCGGCCACGCACAACGGCGAACTCTCCGACGAGCTGGTCGGTGAGCCAATCGCGAGCTTCCTGACGGAAGGCCTCGTCCTCGTCCGAGAAGCGCAGATCCATCAGATTCGGAGCGTAGTGAAGAGCCGTTCTCTACGATGCCTGCGTGCAGTTCAACTCGGCCGACGAGCTCAAGGCAGCCGTCGGCACGCATCTCGGCTTCAGCGAGTGGACAACCATCGACCAGGCCCGCATCGACACGTTCGCGGAAGCCACGGGCGACCATCAATGGATCCACGTCGACCCCGAGCGCGCCAAGGACGGGCCGTTCGGAACCACGATTGCCCACGGTTATCTGACGCTCTCGATCACGAACCTGTTCCTTCCGGAGCTCCTGGTCGTCCCGACTGCTTCAGCCGGGGTGAACTACGGCGCGAACAAGGTCCGTTTCCCGGCACCCGTACCCGTCGACTCGCGCATCCGCATGGGCTGCGAGATCCTCGAGTGCACGGACGTGGCGGGCGGCGTGCAGGTCGTGACGCGCAACACCGTGGAGATCGAAGGCGCCGACAAGCCGGCCTGTGTCGTCGAGGCGATCAGCCGCTTCTTGTTCTGAATCGGGGATTCAGTCGAGCCAGGTCCTGATCTCGTCACGCACGGCGCGGCACGGCGCGTCGTCGAGTCGGGCGTCCCACGACGGCTCGAGCGACAGCACGAGACTCGGCGCCTGCCAGGCGGCGGCACCTGCGTTCACCACATCGGCACTGAAGGACCAGAAGCCCGATCCGTGCGAGCTTCGGCCGCGCAGCACCGCACGGATCAGATCTTGCGTGGTGCGATCGCCGAGCAATCCCCCGTGGAACGCGGGCACGACCGCGTGTCGAAAGCCGATCTCCACCGGAGCGGGGGCGCTCACTCCGGAGTCCAGCGGCAACACCACGAACGACCGCACCGCGGGCGGCGGGCAGCGCAAGAGCCTGGAGAGCGCCGGCTCCTCGTTCACGATCGAGCGGAACAGCGGCGTATCGGACGACACGTCGACCGGCCCGATCCAACCGAGCGCGCCCGCGATGCCGTCGGTCACCGTTCCCGTCACCACACCCCAACCCTCGTGACCGAGGCGCGGGTAATGCACACGTCCGGGTTCCACCAGCGGACTGAGGAGCACCAGCGCGCGCACGGGCGCGTTCGGGGTCCCGGCCATGTACGCCTGCGCAATGAGCGCGCCCTCGCTCTCGGCGACAATGCTGACCGGCGCGCCGGTCGCGCGTCGAAGTTCGGCGACCTGGCGACGCATGGCATGGACGAGCGACCGGATCGAGCCGTGCGTCGCCCCGCGGTCGTACGGACGGGGCCTGCCCTGCTCGTCGAGACCGGCGTACGAGAAGCGAGCGATGCGGTGCCTGCCGTCGACCCACCGGCGCGTGACGCCGTCCCACTCCGAGTTGAACCCCTTCACGACGAGCACGGGCGGGCCGGAAGCGTCGGATCGGACCTCTGGGAGTTGGGTGCGCCCGGACTCCACCGCCACCGCGACCGCGAACCCGAGCGCTGTTCCCACCACGACGAGCACGACGACGGCAGCGATCCCAACCAGCGCGAACGGCTGACGACGCGTGCGCGTGACGACGCGTCCGGCCAGGGCATGCACCATGCGAGCTCGGGACCAGGCGATGCCAACTCCGACAACGGCCGCGATCGCTGGTCGCGCCCACGACGGCGACACCGCGATCACCGCACCCCCGCCCGTCAGGATCGCGAACGCCCACAACAAGGAGGTCACGCTCGCTCGGTTCGGCGCGTCCCTGAGCCAGGTGCGCTCGACCGTTCCGTGGTGTACCAGCAGCCCGATCATGACCAGCACCGGCACCGCCACGTAGAAGAGCCACGACAACGACGTCACCGCCATCGAGAAGGTGAGAGCCGCGAACGGGAGCAGGACCACCGCTTGGACGGCGGTGAACGTCACGCTGGCGCGCAGGTGCTCACGCCAGCGCGGCACCTCGATCGCTTGCGGCCACGCGGCGCGAGTCAGGACGACGTCCAGTGTCGTGCGCAGGACGAGAATGAGCCAGAGCGCGACCGCGAACCCGAACCACGATGAGTGGTAGACGAGCAACCACCGCAAGTCGTGAAAGACGCCGAACGGGGCGGGGGCCACGACCTGGGGTGAAAGCGCAGCAGCCGCCGGGGGTCCGAACAGCACCACGAACAGCGCCTCGAGCGCGGCCGCGCCCGCGCTCAGCCCGATGAGCAGCCGGCGGTCGCGGAGGCGGCGGCTCCGCCGACCGCCGGAGCACGGAGCCGTCGCCCGTGACGGCGACCAAGGGAGACGCAGGCGACTACCGCCCGCGGGTTGAAGTTGCTGCGCGCCGCTTCTTCGGCCTCAACGCCGCTTGCAGCTCCGACTTCGACATCGACGACCGTCCCGAGATGCCCTTGCGCTGCGCTTCGGCGTAGAGCTCATCGAACGAGCGATCGTCATCCCGGTTGTCGACCGGCTCGGCAATCGCGGGACGATCGCTGGGCGCGGCAACCTCGCCTTGGATCGCGTCGATGCTCATGCCCGTGCGCTTCGAGATGAGGTTGTAGAGCGCGAGGATCCCGACGGCGATCGCGACGATGAACGCGGTGAAGAGGGCGCCGATCAAGAGCACCAGGATCCAGTCGCCCAGCGTGTCCGCCTGGAACTCGTCGAACCCCACTTGATGCATCAAGCCCTCGACCGCGGCCGTCATGCCGTTCGACAGCAGCCACGGGAGGAAGGCGGCGAGGAAGAACAAGAGGAAGGCGACGCCGATGAACGCCCCCATGACGATCGCCGCTGACCGCAAGTCGAACTCGCGGACGACCTCACCGGTCTCCCGGTGGGCGTCGCGTGTGAAGGGTGTGAGCGCCCGCATGGGTTCAGCGTAGGCGGGTGACTGGTCCGCCCGCATCGCCGGACGCGTGGTCAGGCGATGGGCTCGGCCCCTACGGTCGGTGTCGCGCTTGTCGGGACCGTGAGGTCGACCTCGACCGGAGTACGTCGGAGGACCCCGAGACGAAGGCCGGCCACGACCGTGCCACTCACCAGAGCGAGCAGCGCGACAGTGCTGATCGCGTTGCGCGCCGCGACCGACATGTCGCCCGCCAAGACGGCGAGGGTCACGAGGTTCAGTAGGGCGTGCACGATCGCGGCGGGGATGAGAGCCCCCGTACGCAGCACGGCGTAGCCGAGCACGAGACCGAGGCTCGCGAACGGCAACGCGTGCAACGCGTCGCTCATCTGTGCGATGTGGCCCGGAAGTGCGCTGAAGACGAGGCTGCCGATCAAGAGCGCGGCGAGCCCGGGCGCGAGGCCCCATTCACTCGCGTTGCGCCAGTCGCGCCCGAGCAGTCGGGCGATGAGCGCACCCACCACGATGATGATCGCCAAGCGGTAGATGAGCTCCTCGCCGAGCGCGGCAAGGACCAGGCCCAAGGCCTCGGGCCACCCGCCGATCTCGAGCGCGTACGAGACGACGGCATACGCGAGCACGCCGCCAACGACCACGAGGAATTCGCGCCACGCGCGACGGTTCGTGCGATCGAATCCCAGGCGGTTCAAGCCGATCATGCACGCCAGGAGCAGACCCAACGGCAGCGCGGGCGACACCGGCACACGACCGAGCGACCCGAGCGACACGCCGGCCCACGCAGTCACGGCGTCGACGGTGACCGCGATCGTCGCCACCGCCATGACGGCGGGCGTGAACGGCCAACGCGTCCAGCGCGTCCACTCCCATCGCGAGCGACGACCCGGTGCCACAACCCCACGCGTCTCGATCCGCTCGGACGCGCGCCCCTGAACGCCCACTCCGCTCCTCTCCGCGGTGCCCCGTCACCAAGTGTGGCTCAGTCTCACGTACCGCGTCCAACGCGGTCACGGTGAGCGTTTACCTAGGTAAAGGGCACGGCGATGTGGGTCTGGAACCACTCAAGGGTGCGCTTCCATCCGTCGGCCGCGGCCTCCGGGTGGAATGAGCCCCGAACGTCGCAATGGAAGCCGTGCTCGGCCCCCGGGTACCGCACCAGGTCGGTCGCGACCGGCGCGCGCTCGAGCGCTTCGCGAAGCGCTTCGACGTCCTCGATCGGGATCCCGCCGTCGGCGTCGCCGAACAACCCGAGCCACGGCGTCTGCAGCGTGGCTGACTCACCGATGAGCGGCTCGAACGGGAGCATGCCCTTCGACGCGATGCCGCCGCCGTAGAAGCCGACGGCCGCGCCGATGGCCCGGCGCGCCGCCACGAGGAACGTGACCCGACCGCCGAAGCAGAAGCCGACGATGCCGATCTGTGAGCTCTCGAAGCCCTTCGAGTGCAAGTGGGCGAGGGTCGCGTCGACGTCGGACAGCACGCCCTCGTCGGTAACCCCCTCGAAGAGCGGCATCACCGAGGCGAAGTCGTCGTAACCGGCCGTGCCGCCCCTGGCGCGGTGGAACAACGCCGGTGCAACAGCGTGGTACCCCGCCGCGGCCGCGCGCCGGGTGACGTCCTGGATGTGGTCGTTCACCCCGAACGCCTCTTGGATGACGATGACCGCGCCCCGAGCGTCGCCGTCAGGCGTCGCCTCGTAGCAGTCCATCGGCCCGTCGGGCGTCTCGAGCGTGATCATCGTGTCAGCCATGGCAGAGCTCCTCGGCGTGCTCGCTACCGGAAGTCGAACGCGACCTTGATCGCTCCGGACCGATCCTGGGTCGCCAGCGCGCCGAACGCATCACGCCATTCACCGAGCGGGAACTGGTGCGTCAGCATGCCGGTGAGGTCGACACGCCCACTCGACACGAGGTCGAGGTAGTGCTCGATGCCGTGCTTGCGGACGCCATCCACCTCTTCGAAGCCGAACGCGTTGGACCCGACGAACGACAGCTCCTTGAAGTAGAGCGGCGTGTCCTCCCAGAAGGTCGGACCGTGCACACCGGCCTTCACGAGCGTGCCCCGCGCCTTGCAGACGCGCGCGCCGACCTCGAATGTCTCCTGCTTCCCGATCGTGTCATAGACCACGTCGATGAAGCCGGGGAACGCCATGGGTAGTCCGTCGCTGTCCTTGAGCACACCGCCGGACCACGCCGCGGCCTCTTCGATGACCTGCCGGGCCGGCGTGTGAGCGATCACCGTCGCGCCAAGCTTGCGGGCGAGCTCGGCCTGGGCCTCGAAGCGTGCGACGACGAGCACGTCCACGTCGGGATAAAGCGCGCACACGATGGCAGTCGCGCACGTGCCGAGCGCGCCTGCGCCGTACACCATCACCTTGCCGCCCGGTGTCGGTGGGTGGCGCGTGATCGCGTGCAGGCTGACCGTGAACGGATCGGCGAACACGGCGAGCTCGTCGGGAACGTTGTCGGGCACCTTGAACAACTGTGAGTCGTGCGCGGGCATGAGCTCGGCGTACCCGCCGTTCCCCGACGCCGAGGTGCCGATGTGGATCCCGGGTTGCAGCGGACCCTCCGCGAAGTTCCAGCAGAGGCTGTAGTCGCCGATCTCGCATGGCGGACACACCGGGTCGATGCCCCGCGGCCCGCACGAGAGCCACGGGTTCAGCACCACGCGGTCGCCCACTTCGAGACCCTCGGCCTCGGGCCCAACGGCCACGACATCGGCGACCACCTCGTGCCCGAGCACCTGCGGGAGCGAGAAGAACGCCTTCATCGGATTGTCCTCGCCCCCGACGTTGCCCCAGTCCATGAACACCTGCTTGGAGTCGGAGCCGCAGATGCCCGTGAGGCGTGGCTTCGTGATGACCCAGTCGGGCAGCAGGAACTCGGGCTCGTCCATGTCGACGAGCTGCATCGGGGTGTTGGCGAGGCCGCGCAACAGCAGGTTGTCGGCGTCGTCCCCCGTCGGCTGCGGCCACGGCTCCGGCTTCACTCCGTACAGCAGTGCCTTCATGTTCTTCTCCCGATCGCGTCGCGGGGGGGGGGGGGGGGGGG